>NZ_JAKRFQ010000016.1 GCF_022347985.1 Photobacterium sp. OFAV2-7 | reverse complement strand
ATGTCTGAAGATTTTCGTCAACAAGCACTGCACTACCACGCTTACCCTGTTCCAGGTAAAACCGCTATTTCCCTAACAAAGCCGGCAGATACGGTTGAAGATCTGGCCCTGGCCTATAGCCCGGGTGTCGCAGAGCCTGTTCGAGAGATCGCTCAAAACGCAGAAAACGTTTACAAGTACACGGGTAAAGGCAACATGGTTGCCGTGATTACCAATGGTACCGCTATCCTGGGCCTGGGTAACCTTGGCCCGCTGGCATCTAAGCCGGTTATGGAAGGTAAGTCATTGCTATTCAAACGCTTTGCAGGTCTGGATTCTATCGATATCGAAGTCAAGCACCGCACCATCGATGAGTTTGTTGATACGGTCGCCAACATTGCCGACACCTTCGGCGGTATCAACCTGGAAGATATCAAGGCACCTGACTGCTTCGAAATTGAGAAGCGCCTGATTGAGCGCTGTGCGATCCCTGTTTTCCACGATGATCAGCATGGTACGGCTATTGTAACCGCTGCGGGTATGCTGAATGCCCTTGAGATCCAGGGCAAAAACGTCAGCGAGTCTGTGATTGTCTGCATGGGTGCCGGTGCTGCCGCTGTTGCCTGTATGGAGCTACTGATCAAGTGTGGTGCCCAGCGCGAGAAAATCTACATGCTGGATCGCAAGGGAGTGATTCACACCCGTCGTGACGATATCAATGAATACAAGCAGCTGTTCGCCAACAATACCGATAAGCGTACGCTGGAAGATGTGATTGAAGGTGCCGATATCTTTGTCGGTGTATCTGGTCCTAACTTGCTGACGCCGGAAGCGCTTAAGCTTATGGCTGATAAGCCAGTTGTGTTCGCCTGCTCGAACCCGGATCCTGAGATTAAACCTGAACTGGCGCATGCCGTGCGTGATGACCTGGTAATGGGGACTGGCCGTTCCGACTACCCGAATCAGGTGAACAATGTGATTTGTTTCCCGTTCATCTTCCGTGGCGCCCTGGATGTACGCGCCAGCGTGATCAATGACGAAATGAAGCTGGCAGCTGTTCATGCCATTCGTGAGCTGGCTAAAGAGCCGGTGCCTGCCGAAGTTGTGAAAGCGGCGGGAGCTGATAAGCTGGAATTCGGTGCCGATTATATTATTCCTAAGCCGATGGATTCGCGCCTGCTTCCTCGTGTTGCCAAGGCGGTTGCCCAGGCGGCCATTGACTCCGGTGTCGCGCAGATTGAGATGCCTGTGGGCTACATGGAAAACTGATCTAATCAGTAATTGTTGTTGAAAAGCCAGCCTCACACTGTGTGGCTGGCTTTATTAATTTTACTGTAGAGTAAAGACGGCATATATCTGAAGCATGGCATCATTCAGCTGTGTCTATCCCTTGCATCATGAGCAGCTCGGAACTACCAGGAGCAACGCCAAATGCCAGCGCGGCCAATATCAGTACTAATATATATTTCCCGCTAATTAAAAACATACCAATCATATTAATTGCAGAATCCCACATACACGACCTCACTTATTGTTAGATATATAAAAGATAAGCCCGAGGAATATTTATATTTCATCGAATTGTTAGTGTGTTTTTATTGTATGCGGTAAGCGCCTGACAGATTTGATTCGGATCATTTTCTCATTCAGTTTCTATTTTTCTTCTAGTTTAAATGTTACTAATCATGCCTTAGTTATACTTTTACAATTTATGGCAATTTTAATAATTAAGAAATAACTATTAAAAAAGAAATGATGTGAGTTGATTTGTTACATTTAGAGATAAAGTCGAGAAAATATTTATGTCTTTTAAACCTTATTGCTAATGCTCTAATTAGGAAATAATCGTTTATTATTTTTTATGTTTAGTTACAGTAAGAGGTGCTATGAATTAATACATAGTGATAAATACACTTAGCTATAGGTTTGCAGGGAGTAATTTGGGGCGTTTGTAGTGTTGTAAACAACGTTATGGTTGACCGTGAGTTTATGCATTATCGGTGTGATCAACTTCTCTTTTTTAGTTCTGGTTTCGGCTTGAGCTGTGTGTTGTTACTAATATCTCGGTTTTGCCGATGTATTTGTTTGGGAATTATTCAGTGTCATTAATGCCTTTTTACACTCTCTTTCTAATTGGAAATAAGAACGGGAATAAAAGTTGATAATTATCAAAGAATCTTCGTGAATACATTTTAGGGCTGTCGATATTAATATTAATGTTGCGATGGGTACGATAATTTAAATGCGCTCTGTGAGTTTAATTTAAATTGAAAGCAATATTTTACTAGCTGTGTAATCACATGGTCGTATTTTCATATCTATTGCTTGGAGATTATTGTATGCGAAAAAAGTGGTATATAGAGACAGCGGATAATACGTTGTCGATGTTACAGACAACTCGAACTGGATTAGCCTCTGAAACGGTAAAACAACGTCAAAAAGAATATGGTCCCAATGAGTTGCAAGAACAAGAAGGCAAATCAGCATTAGCTATGTTATTACACCAGTTTAAAAATCCATTGATTTTTATCTTGGGTGTCGGTGCCTTGGTTTCTTTTTTTACGGGGCACAATGTTGATGGTATTGCCATTACGGTGATTATCTTTATCAATGCCTTGATTGCTTTCTGGCAAGAAATGAAAGCGAAAAAAGGTATGGATGCGTTAAAAGACATGGCGGCCCCGACTGCACAGGTTGTGCGAGATGGCGATGTCCAGTCGATCCCTGCCAGAGAGCTGGTTCCCGGCGATATTCTGAAAATTAACATCGGTGACATTCTGGCTGCCGATGTGCGGATCATTGAGGCCAACCGGCTCTCTGTTGATGAGGCGGCTCTTACAGGTGAGTCTGAGCCGGTCGATAAAGCGGTTGCTGCGCTTGAGGGCGATAGCATTGGCTTGGGTGATCAGGTCAATATGGGCTTTATGACAACGATTGTGACCTCTGGTAATGGCTATGGTGTCGTGGTTGGCACGGGAATGAATACGGAAGTCGGCCACATTGCTGACATGATGACCAACACTGAAGAAACCAAAACGCCGATGCAGGTCCGCATGGACACTATTGCCAAAGCATTGATGGTTGCAGCCCTGGCTGTTGTCGCCGTGGTATGCGCGATTGGTTTGTACCACGGTATGCCGTGGTTAGATATTTTGAATACGGGGATTTCGCTATCCGTGGCGGCGATCCCTGAGGGTTTGCCAACAGTGGTTTCGATTGTTCTGACCATGGGCTCTACCAAGATGGTGAAGAGTAATGCCCTGGCCAAGCAGTTGTCGGCGATTGAAACCTTAGGGTCAACCACGGTTATTTGTTCCGATAAGACAGGAACGTTAACCCAGAATCAGATGCAGGTAATGCAAGCCTATGATGTTGCTGGACGTTACTGGCAGGTGACGGGCAAGGGTTTTGATCCGAAGGGCGAGTTTATCCCGCAGAAACATGGTGTCGCGGTGACGGATAGCCCGGCAATGATGCGCGGGTTGACGGTAGCCACCTTGTGTAACGATGCTCAGTATCTGCAGGAAGGCGGTAAATCTACTGTGCGCGGCAATCCGACGGAAGGCGCACTGATCGTTGCGGCGGCGAAGGCGGGTCTCCAGCAAGGCACTATGTTGTCGTCAGGTGAGTACACGCTGGTCGAGAAATTCCCGTTCGATTCTGGCCGCAAGATGGCCTCAGTGATTGTACGGGATAAAGACGGCCAGCACTTCCTCGCGGTAAAAGGGGCGCCCGATGTTATTCTGCGCAATGCATCCGGCTTTATGGTTGACGGTAATGTTGTGGCGTATTCCGATCAGGCGGTGCAAGGCAACCTGGCTCTGGCATCCGATGCAGCCCAGCACCATATTGCCAACTACCAGCAAGCGATTGAAACATTTGCAGATCAGGCATTGCGTACGCTGGCGGTGGGTTTCCGACCGCTGACGGATGCCGATCTGGAACGTGATCACCACGAACTGGAACATGATATTACTATTCTGGGATTGTACGGCATCATGGATCCGCCGCGTCCCGAAGTGCGCGATGCGGTAAATAGCTGCTTTGATGCAGGTGTACGTACCGTGATGATCACCGGCGATCATGCGTTGACGGCAGCGGCCGTGGCGCGTGACATTGGTATTATCCGTTCGGATAAAGACAAGGTGGTTACAGGTGCCCAGCTCGATGAGATGGATGATGAGCAGCTGCGCCGCATCTGCCCTGAAGTAGCCGTGTTTGCACGCGTCAGCCCCGAGCACAAGCTTCGTATTGTTAAGGCCCAGCAAGAGAACAACGAGGTACCGGCCATGACCGGTGACGGTGTCAATGATGCGCCAGCACTGCGTCGCGCTGACATTGGTGTTGCGATGGGAATTGCCGGTACGTCGGTCGCAAAAGACTCCGGCGACCTGATTTTGCTCGATGATAACTTCAGCACGATTGTCAAAGCCGTCCGTCAGGGCCGCCAGATTTTCGATAATCTGCGTAAGTTCATTCGTCAGGCGTTAACGGCAAATGTCGGTGAAGTGGCGGTGATCCTGATTGCTTTCCTGATGATGGGGCCAGAAACTATTTTGCCGCTGACACCACTGATGATTTTGTGGATAAACCTGGTCTCTGATGGCTTGCCAGCACTTGCGCTAGGGGTTGAGCCGGAAGAGAAAGACGTGATGTCGCGCAAACCGCGCAAACGCAATGAAGGTTTCTTTGGCGATAGCCTCGGGGCCAAGATTGTGATCCGTGGCTTGGCGCTGGGTGGCATGAGCTATCTGGCCTTTAGCTGGGCGTTGAATGCCGGTTACAGCGCGCAGTATGCGCAGACAGTGGCCTTTAGCATGCTGATCTTTGCCCAGCTATGGCACTTGTTTGATTCACGTAGCTTTACCTCGTTATATCGCAAAAACCCATTTACCAATAAGTACCTGCTCGGTGCGGTTGCCGTATCGGCGACGCTGTCGCTGAGCGTGATCTACACCGGTCTGGGGCAATTGATCTTCAACACCGAAGCCTTGTCCTTCGGCCATCTGCTTGGCGTTATTGTGGCAGCCTCCCTGCCAACCTTCGTATTGTCTGGCATCAAAGAACTGACCAACGTGAAATTCGTCTGACCCACATGCCTGCAACCTGAAAAAGAGTTGCAGGCCCTGCCTGACGAACAATGCAATACAAGAGGTTGAGACGTGAAAAAAATCATCATTTATTCTGCTTTATTACTGGTAGGGCTGGTGTGTTCCCAGCTGTTACCGTCTTTTATTGCCGGCTACAGACAGCTGCAACCGGTCCTTATGGTGCTGACCATGTCGGCCCTGGCGTACATCATGATCAATGTCGGTCGTGAATTTGAAATTGATAAAACGAACCTGAAGCAATACCGCTGGGATTACGTGGTTGCTATGACCACCGCGACCTTTCCATGGATTGGTGTCGTTCTGTATTTCATCTTTGTGCTGATGCCACCGGAGCTATGGAGCAATGCCGATGCCTGGAAAGAAACCCTTGTCATCGGTCGTTTCGCGGCACCGACATCAGCCGGGGTGTTATTTGCCATGTTGGCTGCGGCCGGGCTGGGTGCGACCTGGATGTTCAGCAAAGCCCGCATCTTGGCCATCTTTGATGATCTCGACACCGTGCTGCTGATGATCCCGCTGTCTATCTTGATCGTGGGGTGGCAACCCGCGCTCGGTGTGACCTTGCTCTTAATGTTTGGCCTGTTGGTACTGGGTTATCGCTACCTGCACCTGTGGGATATTCCTTCTTCTGCCGGTTCGGTAATGGCTTATTCCGTGATAATTGCGGTGCTATGTGAATTGTTCTACCTACGTAGCGGCGTGCATTTTGAAGTCCTGTTACCGGCCTTTGTACTGGGTTGCATGATGAAGTCGCAGCATGAAACTGAGGCTGATCAGCAAGTTTCTAGCCTGATTGCGGGCGTGTTTATGGTGCTGGTGGGGCTGAGCCTGCCGCAAATTTGGGGAGCGGTAGAAACCCCGGCAGCCGATAGCCTCACGCTGGCAATGCCAGCCATGTCATTGGTTGAAATTACTTACCACGTGTTGGTGATTTCGGTCATTGCCAACCTCGGCAAAATGTTCCCTCTATTTTGTTACCGACAGGAAGCGTCAGTCAAAGAGCGCTTGGCGCTGTCGATCAGTATGTGGCCGCGCGGTGAAGTTGGGGCAGGGGTGCTGATGATCAGTATCGGCTATGGCTTTGGGGGACCGATTGTCACGATCAGCATGTTGTCGCTGGCGCTGAACCTGGTGTTGACCGGCGTGTTTATTGTGATTGTGAGAAAACTGATTTTAAGTGAAGCAAAGGAAGGAGAGCGTTATGAAAAAGCGAGAACTTAAACTACTTGGACTGGTGATTTCGATCTTCTTACTAACACTGTTGGTGGGGCGTGCAGCCTAAGCGGCGAAGATAAAGTAAAAGCTGTCATTGATCAAAATTAGAAGCAGCGCGTTTCCATATTTACTGACTGTGGTTCCATTGTTGTCGCCACAGTCAGCTTTTTGTCTCGAACAGTCTAGTATTATTCGTTAATGTCTTCGTATTTGATGCCCATTTCTTCCATTAGCTCTTTGGCTTCTGCCGGCAGATCGTCAGGGCGGTCTTTACGAATATCATCGTCAGTCGGTAGCGGCTGCCCTGTGTAGGCATGCAGGAAGGCTTCGCACAGCAGCTCACTGTTGGTTGCGTGACGCAGGTTGTTGACCTGACGGCGGGTACGCTCGTCAGTCAGGATTTTGAGTACCTTTAATGGAATCGAAACGGTGATTTTCTTTACTTGTTCGTTTTTCTTACCGTGCTCCGCATATGGGCTGATGTATTCGCCATTCCACTCTGCCATTTTTTACCTTCTCAGCGATGTTGGATTCAATAAATTTAATATGGGTGAATTTTAGCGGGATTTACTGCCATAAGCAAAGACATATAGACGTCTAGAAGTGTTGACGTCCCAAATAAATGTGGTTAATGTTGTTGATTAAAAGTTATTCGAATGCAGGGCTTGCCCCAGACAAGGAAAGTAAATATGAGTGACAAGAAGCTTGCCACCGTTGCCGTACGTACCGGTATTGAATCAGACACGCAGCATAATGCTGTCGTTCCGCCAATTTACCTGACTTCTACCTATAGCTTCCCACAGCTGGGTGATCTTCCTCAATATGATTATTCACGTTCCGGCAACCCGACTCGAAATATGCTTGCAGATGCCTTGTCTGAGCTCGAGGGCGGGGCCGGCGGCGTGGTCACCAGTTGCGGGACGGCAGCGATCAACTTGCTGGCTTCTGCCCTGCTGGGGCCGGATGATTTGGTGATAGCCCCCCATGACTGCTATGGCGGTACCTACCGACTGTTTAACACCCGGGCAGGCAAAGGTGACTTTAAGGTTGAGTTTATCGATCAGTCCGATCCGGATGTAGTGGCGGCAGCACTGGCCAGAAAGCCAAAGCTGGTTTGGGTAGAAACCCCGTCTAACCCGCTGCTTCGGGTGGTGGATGTCGCCGAACTGTGTGAACAAAGCAAGCAGGTCGGTGCGTTGGTGGCGGTCGATAACACTTTCTTGTCGCCTATTCTGCAGCAGCCTATCGCGCTGGGCGCTGATTTTGTTGTTCACTCGACCACGAAATATATCAACGGCCATTCCGATGTGGTCGGTGGGGTGCTGATTTCCAAAGAGGCCGAACAGGCCGAGAATATTGCCTGGTGGGCCAACTGTATCGGGGCGACCGGGGCGCCGTTTGATGCTTATCTGACCTTGCGTGGATTACGTACGCTGGCACCGCGGATGAAAATGCACGA
Organism: Photobacterium sp. OFAV2-7; assembly: GCF_022347985.1. Lineage (GTDB taxonomy): Bacteria > Pseudomonadota > Gammaproteobacteria > Enterobacterales > Vibrionaceae > Photobacterium. The sequence continues at coordinate 17,235 of NZ_JAKRFQ010000016.1, read as the reverse complement.
GGAAAACAGCACACAAGTGCTGGCCTACCTGCAGACCCAGCCGCTGGTCGGTCAGATCTACCATCCGAGTCAGCCCGATCATCCTGGTCATGATATTGCCGTCAAGCAGCAAAAAGGATTCGGCTCGATGCTCAGTTTCGAGCTGGCCGGAAGTTACCGTCAGCTTGAGGTGTTTGTCTCTGCTTTGACATGCTTTTCACTGGCGGAGTCGCTGGGAGGAACGGAAAGCCTGATAGCCCATCCGGCAAGTATGACGCACCGGGCCATGTCTGACGAGGCGCAGGTCGAAGCCGGGATCAAGCCGTCGCTGCTACGCTTGTCGGTGGGACTTGAAGATCCAAGCGATCTGATTGCCGATTTGGAACAGGCCTTCAAGCAAGCGGCGGAGGTAACTGAATGAGCCAGCCTGTAAACAGACAGACAGCCCTGCGGCAGTTACATAAGTTCGGCGGCAGTAGCCTGGCTGATCCCGATTGTTATCGTCGGGTGGTGACGATTTTGCAAGAGCACTCCGGCAGTGATGATTTGATTGTGGTGTCGGCTGCCGGAAAAACAACCAACCGCCTGATTGCCTGGGTCGAACTGCTGGGTAAGGATGGCCGTCAGGCCCACGAGGCCCTGCAGGAGCTTCGTGCCTTCCAGCAACAGCTGATCACCGAGCTAGTAACAGGCTCGGTGGCAGATGAACTGCAGACGCAGTTACATTTTGAACTTAGCGAGCTGGCCCGGTTGGGCGAGTCAAAGCTCGACGAAGCAGCGATCGCAGCAATTTTGGGGCATGGTGAATTGTGGTCGGCACGTTTACTGTCTGCCTTGCTAGTACAAAATGGTCTGTCATCCGGACATCTTGACTCGCGAGAGTTTTTACGGGCAGAGCGCTCGGCCCAGCCGGAAGTGGATCGGGCCCAGTCGTGGCCGCTGCTTAAGGCGCAGCTGGCCCAGCACAGTCAGCACCGTATCGTGATCACCGGCTTTATGGCCCGTAACCAGAAAGGTGAAACCGTATTGCTGGGGCGTAATGGCTCGGACTATTCGGCGACCATCATTGGCGCGTTGGCTGAAGTCTCGAGAGTCACAATCTGGAGTGACGTTGCCGGGGTATACAGTGCCGATCCGCGTAAGGTCGGGGATGCCTGCCTGCTGCCTTTGCTGCGGCTGGATGAGGCCAGCGAGCTCGCGAGGCTGGCGGCACCGGTACTTCATAGCCGGACATTACAGCCTGTCGCCCAGAGTTCGATTGACCTCACATTGCGCTGTAGCCACCAGCCCGAGTCGGGATCGACACGGGTAGAGCGGGTACTGGCATCGGGGCGCGGGGCCAAGATCATTACCTCGCTCGATGATGTCTGTCTGATTGAGCTGGACGTGGCTCGCTCTCATGACTTCGAGCCTATTTTGGGTGAGCTGGAGCGAACCCTGCAGCGGGCCCAGCTACTGCCATTGGCCCAGAGTGTCGAGGCCGATCAGGGACGTATTCTGCTCGCGTATACCGGTGAGGTGGTCAACAATGTATTGGGCCTGTTGCAAGACAGTGGTATTACCGCGGAACTTCGTCTGCGGGATGGCTTCTCCGTGGTGGCCGCTGTCGGAGCCGGGGTGGTCAACAATGCCGTTCACTGCTACGGATTTTATCATCAGCTAAAGAACCAGCCTGTTGAGTTCACGACCGAGCCGGACTCGGGGCTAAGCCTGGTGGCTGTGCTTAGAAAGATTGATACGGCTCCGCTGGTTGCGCAGATCCACCAGAGCCTGTTCCAGGCGCAGAAGCGGATTGGTCTGGTACTGTGTGGCAAAGGTAATATCGGCAGCCGCTGGCTGGAGCTGTTTGACCGTGAAAAGGTGCAGCTGGAGAAACGCCATGGCATGAGCTTTACCCTGGTGGGGGTGGCCGATAGCTGCCGCCATTGGATTGACTTCCAGGGGATTGAACCGACCCGGGCACTGACAGCTTTTGATGACGAAGCGGTTGATTATGCCGAAGGCGAGCTGCTGAATGTGCTGGCTGCACACCCTTATGATGATGTGATGGTACTGGATGTGACTGCCAGCGCCGAGCTGGCTGCCAAATACCCGCAGATTGCCGAAAGCGGCCTGCATCTGATTTCCGCCAACAAGGTTGCCGGCTCTGCCTCGGGAGAGGACTATCATGCCGTACAGGATGCGTTTGCCAAGAGCAGCCGTCATTGGTTGTATAACGCGACGGTAGGGGCCGGTCTGCCGGTCAACCATACGGTGCGGGACTTGCGTGAAAGTGGCGATGATATTATTGCCCTGTCGGGGATTTTCTCTGGCACGCTATCATGGCTGTTCCAGCAGTTCGACGGTACGCTGCCTTTCTCCCAGCTGATAGAACAGGCCTGGCAGCAGGGGCTGACAGAGCCGGATCCCCGTCATGACCTCGATGGCAGCGATGTGATGCGCAAGCTGGTGATCCTGGCCCGTGAGTCCGGACTGGACTTGGAGCCGGAGCAGGTCAAGGTGGAATCCCTGGTACCCGAAGAACTGGTTCCGCTGACTCTGGACGGCTTTTTCGAACAGGCCGATGTTCTGGACGAGCTGCTTAATGAGCGGCTGGTCAAGGCACAGAAGGAAGGCAAGGTACTGCGCTATGTGGCCCGTTTGGACAAAAACGGTAAGGCAGGGGTAGGGGTCGAGGCTCTGCCGCAGGAGCATGCACTGGCAAACCTGCTGCCCTGTGACAACATCTTTGCCATTGAAAGTCGTTGGTACCGGGATAACCCGCTGGTGATCCGTGGACCGGGTGCCGGTCGGGATGTGACTGCCGGGGCATTGCTGTCTGACATTAACCGGTTGGCAGCGATGTTATAGCGGCTTTTGGCAGGCAAAGATCGCACAAGTGAATGCCAGTGTGGTCGAAGGTCTCGCCAGTAAAGCCTCTTATAGTATGAATCGCTAGTTTGTTGTGAAAAGCCCGCATTTTGCGGGCTTTTGCTTATTAGTGCGATGTTCGCTATGTTGAAGATCGTGCAAGATCAACTTGAGAAATATTCATGTTCACTTTGTTGACATTAAATTGGTTACAAGACATTCTGTAGACATATAGACGTCTAAACGGTTATTTAATGGCGTCACCATTTTAGGGAGCAGGCCCGGGGCCGGAACAGAAAGGAATAGACTATGGGGTATTCACACGCAAGTCACTTGGATTCGCTTAACCAGAACATCGCCGATCTTAACGGTGATATCAACGTTTCGTTTGAGTTCTTCCCACCAAGCAGCGAGCAGATGGAACAGACCCTGTGGAATTCTATTCACCGTTTGAAAACCCTCAAGCCGAAGTTTGTTTCCGTGACCTACGGTGCCAACTCCGGTGAGCGGGATCGCACCCACTCCATCATCAAAGACATTAAGGAACAAACCGGCCTGGTGGCGGCACCTCACCTGACCTGTATTGACGCTACCCGCGATGAGCTCCGCACCATTGCCCGTGACTACTGGAATAACGGTATCCGCGACATCGTGGCACTGCGTGGTGACTTGCCGGAGAAAGGCGTCAAGCCAGATATGTATGCCGTTGACCTGGTTGAACTGCTGCGAAAGGAAGCTGACTTTGATATTTCGGTGGCGGCCTATCCGGAGGTGCATCCAGAGGCAAAGAGTGCCCAATCGGATTTGATTAATCTAAAGCGTAAGGTTGATGCCGGAGCGAGCCGGGCAATCACCCAGTTCTTCTTCGATGTGGAAAGCTACCTGCGTTTCCGTGACCGTTGTGTCGCTGCCGGGATTGATGTGGAAATCGTACCGGGTATTCTGCCGGTTTCCAACATGGTCCAGGCCAAGCGTTTTGCCCTGGCGAACAATGTGAAGATCCCGGGCTGGCTGGAAAAGCAGTACCAGGGACTGGATGATGATCTGCTGAGCCGCCAGATGGTGGGTGCCAGCAATGCGATCGATATGGTGCGTGTACTGAGCCGCGAAGGGGTCAAGGATTTCCACTTCTATACCCTGAACCGTGCAGAGCTGACCTATGCCATCTGCCATACGCTGGGCGTTCGTGCCGAGGCCGGTGTCCAGGTGTAAGCAAGCTTTCCTTCCTGCTCTGATAGCCATTAAAAAAGCCGCTTTATTAAGCGGCTTTTTTCGATAATGGGATAAGGGTGCCAAGTTAGCCGTTAAGGGCTACCTTGCTGTCTGCACTGTCCATGTCCTTCAGCTCAACCAGTACTTCTTCAGCCCAGTCAATCCACGCCTGACGGTTGTGGATACCACGGCGAAGCGTTAGACGATCAAGACGTGCCTGACGGTCCATGTTCTTGTAGTCGCCGAAATGGACTTTCTCCAGTTCGTGGTAGTGGTTCATCAGCGTGTGAGACTCTTCAATCAGCCCTTCCAGCTGCTGTTGCATCGGCACAGAATTGTGCACGCCACAAACCAGTAGCTTGGCAGAGAACTCATCGCGGATGGTTGGGTTGCGAGCAGGCTCCTGGAACCACTCAAACAGTGCCTGACGGCCCAGATCAGTGATGGAGTATACTTTACGATCCGGCTTGCCTTCCTGCGGTTCCAGTTTGCAGGTAACCTGATCGTTGGTTGCCATTTTGTTTAGCTCTCGGTAAACCTGCTGGTGGCTTGCCTTCCAGAAGTAGCCGATGCTGTGGGAAAATTCTTTTGTTATATCGTAACCGGTTGCGTCGCGATTGCTCAGCACGGTCAAAATTACGTGTGGTAGTGACATCTCTTCTATCCGTTAAAATACTACAAATAAAAAACAATCAGACCGACGTTACCCTTCGCTCTTTGGCGTTTGTTATAATCGTCTTGTTGCAGTGCCTGATCGAGATCACGTAGCATACACATCAATGTGATCTTTATCGACACCAGAAAGTGATAATAACCATTTTGGGCAGCGTCCAATTGTTCATCTTGTGATGTTTGTCTATATCTTAAGGTTTCCGATGCACTGCAATATATTGTGATTCATCCATGTTCACAGTGCATGTGATTACTTTAGACTATGCGACTAGTTACATTACGTCTCATTATTGAGTCACTGTCATAAAAAAAGTGTGCAAAAGGTATAAATGGCATAAAAGGACTTTGCTGGCAGAAGACGGAGCGAAATAGTCCGATAGGCTCTGAAACAGAAAAGGCCTCCACTTGGGAGGCCTCAATGCAGCGTTTAGGTATTCAGACTAACGGGTTAGCCCGTGTTGCGCATACCTGTTGCGATACCGGCGATGGTTACCATCAGTGCCTCTTCCAGCATCGGCGATGGCTCTTCTTGCTGACGGGTACGGTACAGCAGCTCGGCCTGGAGCATATTCAGTGGCTCAACATAGATGTTACGCAGGCGAATAGCCTCTGCACCCCATGGGTCCTGTTCCATCAGGTGGGCACTGTTCTCGACATTCAGAACGGCCTTGATGTCTTCCTGCAGCTGATCGCGCAGTTTCTGACCCATAGGCCATAGCGACTTGTCAGTCAGGCGCTGATCATAGTACTCGGCAATCCCGATGTTGGTTTTGGTAAACACCATTTCCAGCATGCCAAGGCGGGTCGAGAAGAATGGCCACTCGCGACACATATCTTCCAACTGCTGGGCATGGCCCTTGTCAATCGAGAACTGAATCGCCTCACCGGCGCCAAGCCAGGCTGGTAGAAGCAGACGGTTCTGACTCCAGGCAAAAATCCACGGAATGGCACGCAGGCTCTCTACGCCGCCTTTAGGGTTACGCTTGGCCGGACGAGAGCCCAGCGGCAGTTTGCCCAGCTCCAGCTCCGGTGTGGCCGCGCGGAAGTATGGGACAAACTCTTCGTTGCCGCGTACCACGTCGCGGTAGGCTTCGCAGGAAACTTCGGACAGCACGTCCATCAGCTCACGCCAGTCTTGTTTCGGCGCTGGTGGCGGTAGCAGGTTGGCTTCCAGAATCGCACTGGTGTACAGGCTCAGGCTGTTGACGGCAACTTCCGGCAGGCCGAGCTTGAAGCGGATCATTTCGCCCTGCTCGGTAACGCGCAGGCCGCCTTTCAGACTACGTGGCGGCTGCGACAGCAGTGCAGCGTGTGCTGGCGCACCGCCGCGGCCGATAGAGCCGCCACGGCCGTGGAACAGGGTCAGTTCGACACCGGCTTCTTCACAGACATCAACCAGAGCTTCCATTGCGCGGTACTGGGCCCAGCCAGCCGCCATCACACCGGCATCTTTGGCTGAGTCGGAGTAGCCGATCATGACCATCTGGAAGTTCTGGATAAAGCCACGGTACCAGTCGATATTCAGTAGTTGCTTGATGACTGACTCGGCATTGTTGAGATCGTCCAGTGTTTCGAACAGCGGACAGACATCCATTCTGAACGGACAGCCTGCTTCTTTCAGCAGCAGGTGAACGGCGAGAACATCAGAGGCAGTACGGGCCATGGAAATCACATAGGCACCCAGGGCTTCACGTGGCTGCTCGGCAATCGCCTTACAGGTTTCGATCACTTCCTGGACATCTGGTGAAGGCTGCCAGTCACGAGGCAGGAGCGGGCGTTTGGAGGCCAGCTCGCGCACAAGGAAGGCGACCTTATCCTGCTCGCTCCACTGATCGTAGTCGCCGAGACCCAGGTGACGAGTCAACTCGGAAATGACATCTGAGTGGCGGGTACTTTCCTGACGGATATCCAGACGTACCAGGTGGACGCCGAAACACTTGATGCGACGCAGCACATCCAGCAACAGGCCGTCGGCAATGATGCCCATGCCGCATTCGTGCAGCGACTGGTAACATGCATAAAGCGGATCCCACAGCTGGTTGACATGCTCGATAATGCCGAAGTTAGGAACGCTCAGGCCTTTAATCTGGGCGTCGAGCACGTCACGGGTATTGGTGAGCTTGGCACGCAGATCCTTGAGGATGGCACGGTAAGGTTCGTGTTCGTCCCCGGCCAGCTCGCGCACCTGGTCGTTGCATTTGACCATCGACAGCTCGCTGACCAGCTCCTGGATATCGCTCAGGTACAGATCGGCGGCTTTCCAGCGAGACAGCAGCATGACTTCGCGGGTGACCGACGAGGTCACAAACGGGTTGCCGTCACGGTCACCACCCATCCAGGAGGAGAATTTCACCGGCGAGGCATCAATCGGCAGGCCTTCGCCAAGGTGGGTTGTTAGCTTCTCGTCGAACTGGCGCAGGAATTCCGGTACAGCCTGCCACAGGGAGTTTTCGACAACGGCAAAGCCCCATTTGGCTTCGTCAAGCGGTGTCGGGCGCTGCTGGCGGATCACATCAGAGTGCCACGCCTGGGCAATCAACTGCTCTAGGCGCTGTTCGACACGCTGGCGCTCGCTTGGAGACAGCTCGCTCAGCTCCAGCTTGGAGAGGCACTTGTTGATCTGCACCAGCTTGTGGATCATGGTACGACGGGCAATTTCGGTAGGGTGCGCCGTCAGTACCAGTTCGATGTTCAGATCACGTACCGCCTGAATAGAATCAAACTGGCTGATATCACTGTTGCTGAGTTTGCCAAACAGGGTATCGATAGAGTCCGGGCTGCAGATGTGTTCTTCGCAGTGGCGGGATACCGTGTGATACTGTTCGGCAATATTGGTTAGGTTTAGGAACTGGCTAAAGGCACGGGCTACCGGCAGTAGCTCGTCATCAGGCAGGTTTTGCAACTCATCGATCAGTTTCTCACGATCATCCTGATTTCCTGCGCGGGCAGATTTAGATAACTTACGTATAGCTTCCACTTTATCTAGCAGTGGCTCGCCATGCGCATCTTTAATGGTATTACCCAGCAGGTGGCCGAGCATACTGACGTTACTTCTTAACGCGCTGTACTTTTCGTTCATATCGCATCCATCTCGTAATTTTGTTACATCCAATTCGCAATTGCGTTAGTGACAATCTATCCGTGATCCCACTTTCAGGTCAACTTTGATTACATTTAGCAGCCATAAATTGCAGCTAGATTGATATTTGTCATGATATGAAATCCAACTTGTAACAAATTTTCGTAAAAATGGGTCATAAGAAGCGCATTTAATATGCTCTTTGCGCCATTTAGTGTGTTCTCTGCGCATGGTGCGACAACTTTCATCACCGTTCACGCGTTAGATCAGGCGTTTCTAATTAACATTTTTTTTATTCCTGCTGTTGACAGGCCAATGATTAATCGGTAAACATATAAATGCAATCAAGATGAATAAAAATTTAGCTGTTTATTGGCGCTCATACTGACAACAAACGTCAACGCAAAGAATAGTTAAAGATGCTGAATGTAGGAAGTTATTAACATGAACCAGGCGACTATTCACAATCTGAATTCCCTCCGACGACGCTAAGTCTCATCGCCTGGTGCGCTCGTGCACCCCTTCATCTGCTGCATCTGCAGCAAAGTTTCAAACACCAAGTATTAATTACTTAACGCATAAATACGGAATCTCATATGTTGAACACCTTCATTATCGGTGCCAGCGGTTATACCGGCGCAGAGCTGGCGAAAATGGTGCACACCCATCCTCATTTGAACCTTGCGGGCTTGTATGTATCGGCAAATAGCCTTGATGCCAACAAGCCAGTCAGTGACCTGCACGGACAGCTCAAAGGCATTGTCGATCTGCCGCTTCAGCCTTTGACGGATCCTGCTGCGGTTGCCGCTAAGGCGGATATTGTCCTGCTGGCCACGGCCCACGAGGTTAGTCACGATTTGGCAACGATTTTCCTTTCCAAAGGTTGTCAGGTGTTTGATTTGTCTGGCGCGTTTCGGGTGCAAGGCGATGACTTCTATACCCAGTTCTACGGCTTCGAGCATCAGCACCAGCAGTGGCTGGAGAAGGCAGTTTATGGCCTGGCCGAGTGGAATAGCCAGGCGATAAAGCAGGCTCAGCTTGTGGCCGTTCCGGGCTGCTACCCAACAGCATCCCAGTTGGCACTAAAACCGCTTCTGGAGGCTAATCTTATTGATAAAGACCAATGGCCTGTTATCAACGCAGTGAGCGGTGTTTCCGGCGCAGGCCGTAAGGCCACTATGGTCAACAGCTTCTGTGAGGTCAGCCTGCAGGCTTATGGCGTCTTCGGTCATCGTCACCAGCCTGAGATTGCGACGCACCTTGGCTGCGATGTGATTTTCACCCCTCATCTCGGCAACTTTAAGCGCGGGATCCTGGCAACGATTACGGCCAAGTTAGCCCCGGGTGTTGATGCCGGGAAAGTAGCCGGGGCCATGCAGCAAGCCTATCAGGGCCAGGGTGGCCAGCATGCTGTCAGGTTGCTGGGCGAGCAAACGGCAAGTATTCAAAATGTTGTTAACACTTGCTTCTGCGATATTGGCTGGAAGGTACAGGGTCAACACATTGTTTTAACATCAGCGATTGACAACTTATTGAAAGGTGCCTCATCCCAAGCGATGCAGTGCATAAATATTCGAAATGATTTCCCGCAATTAACGGCGTTGGTTTAGGAGGTAGCACCATGAGTCAGGTCCCTTTGGTAATTAAGTTAGGTGGTGCTGTGCTGTCATGCACGGACACACTGGAAAAGCTGTTTGGTGCGATCAGCCATTATCAGGAAAAAGCCCAGCGACCGCTTGTACTGGTTCACGGCGGTGGCTATCTGGTTGATGACCTGATGGAAAAGCTACAGCACGAGACTGTAAAGAAAGAAGGCCTGCGGGTGACACCGAAAGAGCACATTCCTTTTATTGCCGGCGCGCTGGCCGGTACAGCCAACAAGGTGTTGCAGGGACAGGCAATCAAATCCGGGGTTGAGGCTGTGGGCCTGAGCCTGGCTGATGGCGGCCTGTGCCAGATCACCGAGCTGGACCCGGAGCTGGGGTCGGTCGGCAAGGCAGCACCGGGAAATAGCGAACTGGTGAAGCTGATTATGGCCTCTGGCTATTTGCCGATTGTCAGCTCGATTGGCCTTGATGGCGATGGCGAGCTGATGAACGTCAATGCCGATCAGGCCGCGGTTGCGGTTGCGGCAGCGCTGGATGCCGAGCTGGTACTGCTGTCGGATGTCAGCGGCGTGTTGGATGGCAAAGGGCATTTGATTGCGAGCCTGACAGAGAGCGAAGCAGAAGCATTGATCACCCAGGCGGTGATCACCGACGGCATGGTCGTCAAGGTACGTGCCGCCTTCGAGGCCGCGAAAGCACTGGGGCGGCCGATTGAAGTGGCGACCTGGCGTTACCCGGACAAGCTGGAAGCCTTGTTTGACGGCCAGAGTATCGGTACCAAGTTCTCGGTGTAAGCCGGGCGAAAAAAGAATTTATTTGATTAGAACACCCATTATTTTAAAACGCCTGAGCGGTATGACCGTCGAGCAGGCAATCAGGAGAGCATTATGAGTAAGGTAACTAAAGTGGTATTGGCCTATTCCGGCGGTCTGGACACATCAGCGATCATTCCATGGCTGAAAGAAAACTATGACTGTGAGGTGGTGGCTTTTGTGGCCGATGTCGGCCAGGGCGAGGCTGAGCTGGAAGGGATTGAAGAGAAGGCATTGGCCTCTGGGGCATCTTCTTGCTTCATTGCCGACCTTAAGGACGAAATGGTTGCCGACTATATTTACCCGAGCCTTAAGACCGGTGCTATCTACGAAGGCAAATACCTGCTGGGTACTTCAATGGCACGTCCGATTATCGCCAAAGCACAGGTTGAATGTGCACTGGAAGTCGGTGCTGATGCGGTATGTCATGGCTGTACCGGTAAAGGTAATGACCAGGTACGTTTCGAAAGTGCCTATGCTGCGCTGGCACCCCAGCTGACTGTGATTGCGCCTTGGCGTGAGTGGGATCTGCGTAGCCGTGAAGCGCTGCTGGACTATCTTGCCGAGCGTAATATCCCATGTACGGCGTCGCTGGAAAAAATCTACTCGCGTGATGCCAACGCCTGGCACATTTCAACCGAAGGCGGGGTACTGGAAGATACCTGGAACCAGCCTAACGAGTTGTGCTGGGTTTGGACCAAAGATCCTGAAGATGCACCAGAAAAACCAGAAACTGTGTCAATCTTGATTGATAAAGGCGAAATCGTTGCTGTTGACGGCGAAGCGATGTCACCACTCAACGTATTGACCTATCTCAACGAGAAAGGTGCCGAGCACGGTGTCGGTCGTATCGATATCGTCGAGAACCGCCTGGTAGGGATGAAGTCTCGTGGCTGCTACGAAACTCCGGGCGGCACCATTATGAACGAGGCCCTGCGTGCAGTTGAGCAGCTGGTTCTCGATAAAGAGTCATTCGAGTTCCGTGAGTCTATCGGCTTGAAAGCCTCGCACCTTATCTATGACGGTCGTTGGTTTACCCCACTTTGCAAATCACTGTTGGCAGCTGCCGATGAGCTTGCTCAGGATGTGAGCGGTGAAGTTGTTGTGAAACTCTATAAGGGGCAAGCTACAGTTGTTCAGAAGCGCTCGCTAAATAGCCTGTACTCGGAAGAATTTGCCACCTTTGGTGAAGATGAGGTTTATGACCACAGCCATGCCGAAGGTTTTATCCGCCTGTACTCGCTGGCCAGCCGTATTCGTGCGTTAAACGAACAAAAGAAAAATAAATAATTCAAAGCAATGAGCAAGTCGAGTAGCGAAGCATAGGAGAAGTACCATGGCACTATGGGGCGGACGTTTTAGTCAGGCAGCTGACACACGGTTCAAGCAGTTCAACGATTCACTACGTTTTGATTACCGTTTGGCGGAGCAAGACATCGTTGGTTCTATTGCATGGTCAAAGGCATTGCGTCAGGTGAACGTCCTGACGGACGAAGAGCAGCAGCGGCTGGAGCTGGCACTGAACGAGCTCAAGCTGGCGGTGATGGAAGATCCGGAGCAAATCCTGCGCTCTGATGCCGAGGATATTCACAGCTGGGTCGAGCAGCAGCTGATCAGCAAGGTGGGGGATCTGGGCAAGAAGCTGCACACCGGTCGTTCGCGTAACGATCAGGTAGCGACGGATCTGAAACTGTGGTGCCGCCAGCAGGGCCAGCAGCTACTGTTGATGCTGGATAGACTGCAGAACCAGCTGGTCTCGGTCGCCCGTGACCACCAGGGGACGGTACTGCCTGGCTATACCCATTTGCAGCGTGCCCAGCCGGTGACGTTTGCCCATTGGTGTCTGGCCTATGTGGAAATGTTCGAGCGTGATCATTCGCGGCTTCACGATGCGCTTAATCGTCTTGATACCTGTCCGCTGGGATCGGGCGCGCTGGCCGGTACGGCCTATCCGATTGACCGCGAGGAGCTGGCTCATAGCCTGGGCTTCCACCGGGCAACCCGCAACAGCCTTGATTCGGTGTCGGATCGCGACCACGTGATGGAGCTGCTGTCGACGGCCTCTATTTCGATGCTGCACCTGTCACGGATGGCCGAGGATTTGATTTTCTACAACTCCGGCGAGTCGAACTTTATCGAGTTGGCCGATACCGTGACCTCGGGCTCGTCCCTGATGCCGCAGAAGAAAAACCCGGATGCGCTGGAGCTGATCCGGGGCAAATGCGGTCGGGTGTACGGCTCGATGGCCGGCATGATGATGACGGTGAAGGCATTGCCGCTGGCCTACAACAAAGATATGCAGGAAGACAAGGAAGGCTTGTTTGATGCCCTTGATAGCTGGCATGACTGTATGGAAATGGCAGCGCTGTGTTTTGATGGTATCAAGGTCAACAAGGATCGTACCCTCGAGGCGGCGATGCAGGGCTACTCGAATGCCACCGAGCTGGCCGACTATCTGGTTGCCAAAGGTATCCCGTTCCGTGAAGCCCACCATATTGTCGGGGTGGCCGTGGTGGCTGCTATCGACAAAGGCTGCGCACTGGAAGAGCTGTCACTGGCCGAGATGAAAGCCTTCTCCGAGGTGATAGACGAGGATGTGTACCCAATCCTGACTATTGATTCGTGTCTGGATAAGCGTTGTGCCCTGGGTGGGGTCGCGCCGAACCAGGTGGATTATGCGATTGGCCAGGCCGAGAAGCGTCTCGAGAAGCGTTATTCGCCGGGTGTGAAGGTACGGGGAGCACGTCTGACCGACCTTGATGCAATTGAGGGCATGGTCGTCTACTGGGCTGGACTGGGTGAGAATCTGCCACGGATGCGCAATGAACTGGTGCGTGATATCGGCTCGTTTGCCGTGGCCGAACACCACGGAACCGTGACGGGATGTGCATCGCTGTATGTCTACGACTCCGGATTGGCTGAAATTCGCTCACTGGGTGTCGAGGCCGGCTGGCAGCAGCAGGGTCAGGGTAAGGCGATTGTTGAGCATTTGATTGAGAAAGCCGGTCAGATGGCGATCAAGAAGGTTTTTGTCCTGACGCGTGTGCCTGAGTTCTTTATGAAGCAAGGCTTTATCCCGACATCTAAGTCGCTGTTGCCGGAAAAAGTGATGAAAGACTGTGACCGTTGCCCGCGCCAGCATGCCTGTGACGAAGTGGCTTTGGAAGTGCGTCTGGATCAGGAACAGGCGATTCCGACAGTGAATGTCGCGTAACGGCTAGCTCGTTATTCGAATGTAAAAAATCCGGTCGCAGGCGTTATCCTGCAGGCCGGATTTTTTTATGGCGATTGTTGCTGGTGCGCACTCTTGTTGGTATTTTTCAGCCACAACATCAAGGCGACTACCCAGTGGGCGAGCAGTAGCAGGCTGAAGGCGGTGGCGGCAAAAAGAAGGGTAATGGACTCTACGACGGTAGGTGTGGGCAGGTAGAAATAATACCAGGCTCCCCAGCAGATCACGTTCAGTAATGACAACTGAATCATACACTGGCGGCATCGCCCGAGCTTTTGTTTGAATACTTGCGCCGTTTGGCAGCTACGACAACCCATGATGTCATCCGAATTGCTTTGACCGATAGTCGGATTGTACATGAAAAAAGCCCTCCGGATGGAGGGCGAATCGGTAGTGCAGGAGAGTTGATAGGTTTTGTGACCAAGACCCAGCATTGTGCCGGGCTAGGTTACTGAGCTGCTGATTAACAACCCGGACCGCAATCCAGACAGTGCTTGATCATTTCTGGGCCAAGGTGCAGCTTGGCATTGAGGTCACGCAGTGCGGTACGAACCCCTTCTTCGATAACCGGGTGGTAGAAAGGCATGTCCAGCATTTCTGCTACCGTCATTTTGTTCTGGTGTGCCCAAGCCAGCAGGTGCGCCAGGTGCTCGGCATTCGGGCCCATCATTTCAGCCCCCAGGAAGCGGCCGGTGCCATGTTCACCGTAGACATGCAGTATCCCTTTGTTGCGCAGCATGACACGGGAACGGCCCTGATTTTCAAACGACACCTCGCCGGTTTCGAAGCAGCCACAGTTACCAAGGCGTGTGGTAATTTCCTTGTAGGTTTCGCCAACCATTGCAATTTGCGGATCTGAGAAGACTGCCGAGATTTTCGAACGGCGCAACCCGGCACGGATATCCGGGAAGCGGCCGGCGTTGTCACCGGCAATACGCCCCTGGTCGGCAGCCTCGTGCAGCAGCGGAAGCTGGTTGCTGGCATCTCCGGCAATGAAAATATTTTCGGCCGACGTCTGCAGGGTAAAGTGATCGGCTACCGGTACACCACGTTCATCCAGTTCCAGCAAAGTATTCTCAATCGCCAGCTTATCGACATTCGGGCGGCGACCAGTGGCAGCCAGGACATAATCGACAGTGATCACTTTGAACTCGCCGTCTTTATCCAGGTACTGGATCTCGACAGCATCACCAATACGTTTCATGCTCTCGAGCCTGACATCGGCATCGAGGTAGAACTCTTCGTTGAAGGCCTTGTCGGCATAGGCCATAACAGCAGGGTCGGTGAGTGGACCAACCTGGCCACCAAGTCCAAACATGACAACCTCTACACCGAGGCGTTTTAGAGCCTGACCGAGTTCTAGGCCGATAACGCCAGGGCCGAATACCGCAACCGAACTTGGCAGATCGTCCCAGTTGAACACATCATCATTGATAATCAGGCGATCACCCAGCTCGTTCCATACTGCCGGGTAGGCAGGGCGAGAGCCCGTTGCAATCACAATACGCTTGGCGGTGATTTGGGTATGGTCGTCGACGATAAGGGTGTTATTGTCGATGAACTTGGCATAGCCGGAAATCTTATCTTGTGGCGGGATTTCGTCCACCCCTTCCAGAACAAAGCCGACAAAGCGGTCGCGCTCGCGCTTGACACGGTCCATGACTTCACGGCCATTAATGACGATTTCGCCTTGCGGATGGACACCAAACGCCGGTGCCTTTTCGATCTGGTGAACGCTTTCTGCTGCAGCAATCAGCAGTTTTGATGGCATGCAACCAACGCGGGCGCAGGTTGTGCCGTAAGGACCGCCTTCAATCATCACTACGCTATCAGTATGGGCCTTGGCTGCGCGGTATGCGCCCAGACCTGCGGTGCCACCACCGATGACTGCAACATCAACATTCAGGGTTTTCATTTTGGTTCTCTCCACTCAAATCTTGCCAGTTTTCGGCTTTATTCGTAACGGTGGGGCATTACGCCCCACCTTGTTATTGCTTGGCCGATTTAGCCCAGGAATGCTTCTAGTTCTTCGCTGCCGCCGATGTGCTTGCCGCCGATAAATACCTGAGGCACGGTGCTGCGACCGGATACTGCACGCAGGCTAACTGTGGTTGCATCCTTGCCCAGGATAACTTCTTCATACTGCAGTCCCTTATCAATAAGGTTCTGCTTTGCCTTGGCACAGAACGGACAGCCTGGCTTGGTAAATACTGTGATTGACTCTTGCAGCTTGTGCTCGGGAGCCACGTACTGAAGCATGGTGTCGGCATCAGAGACTTTGAACGGGTCACCCGGCTCTTCGTTTTCGATGAACATTTTCTCTACCATGCCGTTTTTCACCAGCATGCTGTAGCGCCATGAGCGAGGGCCGAAACCTAGCTCCTCTTTGTCTACCAGCATGCCCATACCTTTTGAAAACTCGCCGTTACCATCCGGAATGAAGGTGATGTTTTCAGCTTCCTGGTCTGCCTTCCAGGCGTTCATTACAAAGGTATCGTTCACTGATACACACAGGATGTCGTCGACATCGTGCTCGGCAAAAACGGATGCCAGTTCGTTGTAGCGCGGCAGGTGGCTTGAAGAACACGTTGGAGTGAAGGCGCCTGGCAGGCTGAATACCACCACTGTTTTGTTGGCAAAAAGTTCGTTGGTGGTTAGGTCAACCCACTGATCGCCCTGGCGGGTGTGGAAAGTAACCTGTGGGACTGCCTGGCCTTCTTTAGATGCGAACATATTTTTTCCTCAATAATTCAAATGTGTATAGATGGTTTTAATGTCTCAACCGGAGCTTACTCTTCGCTGCTCCGTTTTGATGTGATGATTATGTCGATTTTGACTTGATAGCTCTAATCGTTTGCTGCTATGGTTTTGATAGTTAATTTCTATTAAAAGATGTCTAGTCATGAACATTCGAGATCTTGAGTACCTGGTGGCGCTGTCTGAGCATAAGCATTTCAGAAAAGCGGCCGAGGCCTGTTTTGTCAGCCAGCCCACCCTGAGCGGCCAGATCCGCAAACTGGAAGACGAGCTCGGTGTATCTCTGCTGGAGCGAACCAGTCGCCGGGTGCTGTTTACCGATGCCGGTCTGAGCCTGGTCTCGCAGGCGCAAAAAGTGCTGCTGGAGGTCAAGGTGCTGACGGAGCTCGCGAGCCAGCAGGGAGAAAGTATGGCCGGGCCGCTGCATGTCGGGTTTATTCCGACCGTCGGTCCGTATTTGCTGCCGCACATTATTCCGCAGATCAAGGCTTCGTTTCCGCAACTCGAGTTGTTTCTCCATGAGGCGCAGACCCACCAGTTGGTCCGACAGCTGGAAGAGGGCAAGCTGGATTGTATTATTCTGGCAGCCGTCAAAGAGACCGAGCACTTTATTGAACTGCCGCTCTACAATGAACCTATGGTTCTGGCGGTCCCTGAGGAGCACCCTTGGGCCAAGAAAGAAACGCTGGATATGGCCCAGTTAAACGGCGAGACCTTGCTGATGCTGGGAGACGGCCATTGTTTGCGGGATCAGGCGATGGGCTTTTGTTTTGCCGCCGGTGCCCATGAAGATGGCAGCTTCAAGGCGACCAGTCTTGAGACGTTGCGCAATATGGTTGCAGCGGGAAGCGGGATCACACTGCTGCCTAAGCTGGCAACGCCCAAAGAGCAAAATCGCGACGGGGTGAGCTATGTAAAAGCTTGCGATCCGGTACCGACCCGATTGATCACCCTGGCATACCGGCCGGGCTCACCGCTGCGCGGGCGCTATGAGAAAATCGCCGAGCTGATCAACCAGCATATTGCGGCCCGCTT
>NZ_JAKRFQ010000167.1 GCF_022347985.1 Photobacterium sp. OFAV2-7 | reverse complement strand
CCGGTCCCGGTTCCTGTCACTGACATTGCCGTACAGGCTCTCTCACCTGCCGGGCTGGCAAAGACCAAGTTCCAGGTACTCGATCTCAACGCCAACCGCGCCTATCTACAGGCCGGATTGAGCATGCTCGAAGGTGTCACTGTCTTCGACGGCTATGGCAACTACCTGTTGGTGAAATTCCCGGATGCAGACGCCCTGTTCGCAGCCTTGTGGGACCACGGCATTATTTTGCGTCGCTCCCCGATTGAAAACTGTATTCGCATCAGTATCGGCAACCGCGATGAATGTGAAAAGACGCTGGCATTTATCCGCGAGCAGCTGACCCAGAATTAAGCATTAAAGGAAGAACATTGTGAGCAAGGAAAAGATTTTATTTATTGATCGCGACGGCACCCTGATTGTCGAGCCGCCTGAAGATTTCCAGGTTGATCGCCTGGATAAACTCAAGCTTGAGCCTTTCGTGATCCCGGCGCTGCTTCAGCTTCAGGATGCGGGTTATACACTTGTTATGGTAACCAACCAAGACGGCTTGGGCACAGACAGCTACCCGCAACAAGACTTCGATGCGCCGCACAACATGATGATGGAAATCTTCGAGTCACAGGGCGTCAAATTCGATGATGTCCTGATCTGCCCGCATTTCGACGAAGACAACTGCAGCTGCCGCAAACCAAAGCTGGGCCTTGTTAAAGGATATCTGCAACAAGGACGTGTGGACTTCGCCACCTCGGCGGTTATCGGCGATCGCCAGACCGATCTGCAGCTCGCTGAGAATATGGCCATTCGCGGGATCCAGTACAATCCTAATCCCTTAAACGAGAAAAGCATGAACTGGCAACAGATCGTTAAAGATCTGACCACTAGCCCAAGGATCGCCGAGGTCGTTCGTACCACCAAGGAAACCGATATCCGGGTCAAGGTTAACCTTGATGAAACCGGCGGCAACAAGATCGAAACCGGCCTTGGCTTCTTCGATCACATGCTGGATCAAATTGCCACCCACGGCGGTTTCCGCATGGAGCTGACCGTCAAGGGAGACTTGCACATTGATGACCACCACAGCGTCGAAGATACCGCACTGGCGCTCGGACAAGCATTGAAAGATGCCTTGGGAGACAAACGCGGGATTGGCCGTTTTGGCTTCAGCCTGCCAATGGATGAATGCCTGGCACAGTGTGCGCTGGATCTGTCCGGCCGCCCGTTCCTGAAATTCGATGCCGATTTCGGTCGCGAGCAAGTGGGTGATCTGTCGACAGAGATGGTGTCGCACTTCTTCCGTTCACTCACCGATACCCTGGCCTGTACCCTGCACCTGTCTTCGACGGGTGAGAACGATCACCACATCGTTGAGAGCCTGTTCAAGGCGTTTGGCCGCACATTACGCCAGGCTATCCGGGTTGAAGGGACCGAACTACCGAGCAGTAAAGGAGTACTGTAATGGCCAGCGAGAACCAGAAAGTCGTCATTATTGATACAGGCTGCGCCAATGTCTCATCGGTCCGGTTTGCCATCGAGCGCCTTGGCTACATCGTCACCGTCAGCAAGGAACCAGACATCGTACTGGCGGCTGACAAGCTGTTTTTGCCGGGTGTCGACACCGCCAGCGAAGCGATGAACAACCTTGAGCAACGTGACCTGGTCGAGCTTGTCAAAAAGGTCGACAAACCCTTGCTGGGTATTTGCCTCGGTATGCAGCTACTGGGCGCCTTCTCTGAGGAGCAGGGCCAGAGCGGCACAGAGCTCGTTCCGTGCCTTGCGCTGTGCGATGCCCCGATCAAAAAGCTGGAAACCGGCGCGCTGCCGCTACCGCACATGGGCTGGAATACTGTCACTCCGGCAGAAGGACACCCGCTGTTTAAGGACATTCCAGCCGGTAGCTATTTCTATTTTGTTCACAGCTATGCGATGCCGGTTTCTGCCGCGGAAGCAGAGCAAGGCGGCTATACCATTGCCCGCTGTGAATATGGGCAGCCTTTTACGGCAGCAATACAGAGCGGGAACTACTATGGCGTACAGTTCCACCCGGAACGCTCCAGCAAAGCCGGTGCCCAGCTCATTAAAAACTTTTTAGAGATGTGACTTGTTAACTCAGCGAGCTAAAACACATCAAAAGGACTTAGGATGATTATTCCCGCACTTGATTTAATTAACGGCCAGGTTGTTCGCCTTTTTCAGGGCGACTACGGCCAAGTCACAGAATACAAAGTCGACCCTGCCGAGCAATTCAAGCTTTATAACCAGGCCGGGGCCGACTGGCTGCACCTGGTCGATCTAACCGGGGCAAAAGACACCTCGGCGCGTCAGCTGGATCTGATCAGCCAGTTGCTCGCCAGTACCCCTGCCAACATTCAGATTGGCGGCGGAGTGAGAACCGAAAAGGACGTCGCTGATCTGCTGGCAGCCGGCGCCCAGCGAGTGGTTATTGGTTCGACAGCGGTAAAACAGCCGGAGCTGGTCAAAGGCTGGATGGAAAAATATGGCCCGGAACATATTGTTCTGGCGCTCGACGTCAACATCGACGAAGACGGCAACCGCCATGTTGCCATTTCGGGCTGGCAGGAAGACTCAGGGGTCAGTATCGAAGCCCTGCTGGATGACTTCCTCACCGTCGGCCTCAAGCATGTACTGTGTACCGATATCTCCCGTGACGGCACACTGGCCGGGTCAAATGTCGAACTCTATGTCGATCTTTGTGCCCAGTATCCGCAGGTGCAGTTCCAGTCTTCGGGCGGCATCGGCGGCCTGAAAGATATCGAAGCCCTCAAGGGAAGTGGTGTGGCGGGCGTGATTGTCGGTCGTGCGCTACTCGACGGAAAGTTCAGCGCTGAAGAAGCTTTTCAGTGCTGGAACAGCTAACAGACAAGGAGTAACAGTATGCTAGCAAGACGAATCATTCCTTGTTTAGACGTCCGTGACGGACAGGTGGTAAAGGGCGTTCAGTTCCGCAACCACGAAATCATCGGTGACATTGTACCGCTTGCCAAGCGCTACGCCGAAGAAGGGGCTGACGAGCTGGTGTTCTATGATATCACCGCCTCAAGTGACGGCCGGGTGGTCGACAAAAGCTGGGTGGCCCGGGTAGCCGAGGTTATCGACATCCCGTTCTGTGTCGCCGGCGGCATTAAGTCAGCAGAAGATGCCAGCCGCATCCTGCAATTTGGCGCCGATAAAGTCTCTATCAACTCACCGGCTCTGGCCAACCCGGCGCTAATCACCGAACTGGCCGATAAATTTGGCGTGCAGTGCATCGTTGTCGGCATTGACTCCTACTTCGATGCCAATACCGGCAAGTATCAGGTGTACCAGTTTACCGGTGACGAGGCGCGTACCAAGGCGACCCAGTGGGAAACGCGCGACTGGGTACAGGAGGTGCAGCGACGCGGTGCCGGCGAGATTGTCCTGAACATGATGAATCAGGACGGCGTTCGCAACGGCTATGATCTGACTCAGCTTAATATGGTGCGTGAAGTGTGCCATGTCCCGCTTATCGCATCCGGTGGTGCCGGTGAAATGGTCCACTTTGCCGATGCCTTCAACAAGGCCAATGTAGACGGTGCCCTAGCCGCTTCTGTCTTCCACAAACAAGTCATCAATATCGGTGAACTTAAGCAGTATTTGAAACAACAGGACGTGGAGATCCGACTATGAGTCTAACAACAAGCATTAACTGGGAAAAAGTAGACGGACTGGTCCCCGCCATTGTTCAGGACAATACCAGCGGCCAGGTGCTGATGCTGGGGTATATGAATGACGAGGCTCTGAATAAAACCCTGGAAACCAAGCAGGTTACCTTCTGGTCACGTACCAAGAGCCGCCTGTGGACCAAGGGAGAAACCTCAGGCAACGTGCTGGAGCTAAAAAGCATCAAGCTAGACTGTGATCAGGATACCCTGCTGGTTAAGGTAAACCCTGTCGGCCCGACCTGCCACCTGGGTACCACCACCTGTTTTGACAGCGATAACACCATCGAAGGACAGGACGAGCAACCTGCCCTGGTGTTCCTTCATCAACTTGAACAAGTTCTGGCTGCTCGTAAAGATGCCGATCCTGACTCCTCCTACACCGCCAGCCTCTACGCCCGTGGTACCAAGCGCATTTCGCAAAAAGTGGGCGAAGAAGGCGTTGAAGTCGCGCTTGCGGCAACGTCGGGTGACAAGAAGGAGCTAGTCTGCGAGTCGGCAGATCTGATCTATCACCTGATCGTCTTGCTTCAGGACCAAGGACTCTCCTTGTCTGATGTCACGGCCAAGCTGCAAGAGCGCCATAAATAAGCCGGAGCTATAGATAACCGGAGCCCTATCGAGCAGGTTCCGTTAGCGGCGTAGAAATAACAAAGCCTGAGTCCATGACTCAGGCTTTTTCAAATCTACCGCCAGTTTCTTTAGGGAATTAGCGGCCAAGCGCTTCTTTATAATGCTTGCGGCAAACAGACACATACCGGTCATTACCGCCAATTTCAACCTGATCACCATCGGCAATCGCACGGCCGGTTTCATCCTGTCGGATCACCATATTGGCTTTTCGGCCACAGTGGCAAATAGTTTTCAACTCGACCAGCTTATCAGCCCATGACAGCAAGTATTTGCTTCCCTCGAACAGTTCACCACGGAAATCACTGCGAAGGCCGTAACACAAGACCGGAATATGCATTTTATCCACCACCTCGGTCAACTGATATACCTGCTCTTTGGTGAGGAACTGGCACTCATCAATTAATACACAGTCGATTTTATTCGTTGCATGAATATCCTGAAGCTTACAGTACAAATCATCCTTCGAATTAAACAGTTCAGCATCTTCCTGTAGCCCGATACGCGAGCTCACCTTGCCTTTGCCGTAGCGGTCATCGATAGCAGCGGTAAAGATTACCGGAGTCATTCCACGCTCACGATAGTTAAAAGATGACTGTAATAACGTCGTCGACTTACCCGCATTCATTGCCGAGTAATAGAAATACATCTGGGCCATAAGGCTCCCCGTCCAAGCGCAAAAAAACTGCCGAAATGCTACAGAAAACGACACCGAATTAAAAGCGTCAGAATCAATGAAAAGGTAACAAATACTGAGCGGAAGATAAGAAAAAAGCCTGCAATCACATTGCAGGCTTTTCATCAAAACAGAAGCTGGGATTTATTAGCTTTTCATATTAGCGGCCAGCGCTGAAGGGCGACGAGACAGCCACATCAGCAGCAGACAAACCAGAATAAAGGTAATAGTTGCTGCCATGAATGCCACAGCCATCGAGCTGGTCAAACCCAGCACCAGGAAGCCGACTGTCGATACCACCGCCACGGCTACAGCATATGGCAGCTGCGTTGCAACGTGGTCAATATGGTGACAGCGTGCACCGGTCGAAGACAGAATTGTCGTATCCGAGATTGGCGAACAGTGGTCACCAAACACCGAGCCGGCCAGTACTGCGCCTAGCATAGGCAGCATCAAGGCAATTTCAGTCGCCCCCGCCAAATCACCGGCGATTGGCAGCATAATACCGAATGTGCCCCAAGAGGTACCGGTCGAGAACGCCATCAGACCAGCCAACAGGAACAGGATTGCCGGAAGAAGCATCGGGTTGATATTACCCTGCACCAAGGTCGAGAGGTATTTACCCGTTGCCATATCGCTGATCACGCTACCGATACTCCAGGCAAATAACAAGATAAGGATGGCACCAAACATTGACTTCGCACCAATCCACATTGTACTGGCGACATCGGCCATTGGCAGACGCTGGCGCAATACTGGTACTAGCGCAGCCAGCAGACCAACAGTACCGCCGTATACCAGCGACATACCAACATCGGTATTTTCAAATGCGCCCAGAATATTAAAGGCAAGACCGTCGGCAGCCAGCGCCTGGTAACCGGTGAAAATCATAAAGAAGAAGGTCGCGAAGATCAGGGCAACAATTGGCATGATCAAATCGGATACACGGCCCTTGTCGCTTTCTTCAATTTCCAGCTCGTCATTCAGATCTTTTGCCTGGCTGTCATCATCGCCTTCGTCAAAGCCATGGCCATGGCTCGCCTGAAGTTCATGCTTCTTCATTGCACCGATATCCAGCTGGAACCAGGCCACAACAAATACCATTAATAGTGCAAAGACCGCATAGAAGTTCATTGGAGCAAGCTGAATAAATGCACTTAATGCTGAATATTCAGTAATGCCATGTGAAACCAGAATACCGCCAATTAGGGTAATAATATAAGCACCCCAGCTAGACGCCGGCATCAGCACACACATCGGAGCAGCCGTTGAGTCGAGAATATAGGCCAGTTTTGCACGCGACACATAAAAGCGATCAGTTACCGGGCGAGAAATCGAGCCGACTGCCAAGCTATTAAAATAGTCATCGACAAAAATGAATACACCCAGGAAAGCAGCCAGCAGCTTAGCACCACGTTTACTTTTAATTTTGGTCTGCGCCCACTCGGCAAACGCACGAGTACCGCCCGAGAGAGTCAATAATGCCGTCGTCATCCCCAGTAAAATAAGGAAGGCGACGATACTCATATTCCAGCTATTAATTGCTCCGTCATCAATGAAGAGTCCCTTCACTGTGCTGCCGACATATCCTGCCGTTGCTCCGAAGGAGAAATCAGTCAATAACAATGAGCCGAGAAGGACACCAACGCCTAATGAAATCAAAACGCGGCGAGTTAAAATCGCTAGACCTAACGCCACCAGCGGCGGTAGAAGCGAAATAGAAGAATGGGAAAAATCTACAATGTTCATGATCTCTATAACAACCGATCTTGGTTGGAGATCTACTGCTGAACACGACAATGTCGCGAGAAAAGAGCATAAGAAGAGGATGTTACCTTTTCCGACCCCACAGTAGCGCTCCATAGTTAATGTAATTATATACTATGGCAGTGTTGCCCCTATTCGGTGACAACCCCAGCAAGAAGGAGTGATAATCCTTACTTACTTCGGCATTGGCTCCTTTTGCAGATCATCATTGGAATCACCCTCCAACCTGCTACTTATAGACAATGCGCCTCTACCCTTAGTCAAGGAATGGCTAATTCTACGGGATAGCGATTTAATTTCCTGTTGGCCTAAAACTATTTTAAATAATAATAGCAGTCACAAATCAATAATTGCAATAATAATACTTTTAATACCCTGATGCCAAATAAAATATCCACTCTCTATTTGAATTTTTTCTAATTGGGTTCAAATAATCTCATTTGTAATAACATTTAATCCATGCTGTTAGTGCAATTAATCAGGAGAATAGTGGTATTGATCAGAATAATGAAGTGCGTGCTATTTCATATTGAGGCAATATAGAGGCTCGATAGTTGGTTGTTTTTTCGGCATGGAGGCAAGATTAT
>NZ_JAKRFQ010000166.1 GCF_022347985.1 Photobacterium sp. OFAV2-7 | reverse complement strand
CTGAGTTATTTCAGGAGCAGTATATTCGCCAGGCACTGGATGTGAACGATAACAACTGGGCGGCGACCGCAAGGCAGCTTGGCATCGACAGCGGTAACTTGCATCGTCTGGCTAAGCGGCTCGGCTTGAAGTAGCTGTGGTTGAAATAGTTGCGGTTGAAATCGCGGTGGTTCTAATCGCAGTAATACAAAAAGCTCCCGGATGGTAATGACCTACCGGGAGCGTAATTGGTTAATAACGAGTTACTCTATAGTGTTACCCCGATTGACAGAACTACACAGTTAAGTACGACAAAGAAAGCAACTAACGGGGCAATGAACTTCAGCCAGGTGACATAAGGAATACGTGCTATCGCTAATCCACCCATTAGTACACCATAGGTTGGCGTAATAAACAGGATAGTGCCTATTCCGCTCATAAATGCGGTTACCACTAGCTCGCGGCCTGTATTGGCAAAATCGCCTAGTGGTGCCAGGATAGGCATGCTCATTACTGCTAGACCTGAGGTTGAAGGAACGATGAAGGAGAGCAGCATCTCAATCCAATAAACGGTGTTAATGAACAAGACCGAGCTTTTGCCTGCCACTATGCCTTCAGCAAAGTTAAGAATGGTATCGGTGATGTTACCGGCCTCCATGACTACGACAATTCCGCGGGCGACACCGACAATTAATGCCACCCCAATCAGGTCGGCTGCGCCGGCCACGAATGAGTTGATCAGATCGTCTTCTTTCAGGCGGCCGACAATCCCGCACAGAATACCCATAAAGATAAATAGCGTGGCCATTTCAGCCATCCACCAACCGAGTACAGATACACCGTATATCATGATGCTGAAAGTCAGGATAAACAGGATCAGCACGCCTTTCTGCGAGGTGGTGAGAACCGGCAGATTGTCAGTGGCATCTTTGTCACCCAGGAAGTGCGCTTCATGATCGTGACGGAGGTGGGCAAGCAGGGAAGCGTCCGGGTTGTTCTGGATCTTTCTGGCATAGCGCATTACATAGCCACAGCCGACGACAAGGGCAACGGCAAGAATGATAAACCGTAATTCAACCCCGCTGAGGAAATCGACACTGGCGGCGTTAGAGGCAATGACAGTACCAAACGGGTTGATGGTTGAACCCAGCGTGCCGACACCAGTGCCGACAAAGATAACGGCTACGGCAACCAGGGGATCAAAGCGGGCAGTCATAAAGATTGGGATAAGCAGGCCATAAAAGGCCAGTGATTCCTCAGCCATACCGTAGGATGTCCCACCAAGTGCAAATAGGGTCATCAAGATAGGGATCATGTATATTTCCCGTCCTTTCAGACGAACCATAATTCTGGCAATGCCTGTATCAATGGCACCTGTCTTGGTGACTATGCCGAGAAAACCGCCGACCATCAGGACGAAAAGGCTGACATCGATGGCACCGATGACGCCGCTAACCGGATCATAAAAGCCGGAAATCGGGGCCATCAGGGTGTCAAAAAAGCCTTGTGGCGAAGATTCAATGACATGATATGAGCCTGGCAGAGGCACTTCCCTGCCGAGCTGTTCATTCATTTCTCGGGTGTATTTACCTGCTGGCAATATATAGGTCAGCATGGCAAAGAAGGAAATTAAAAAGAATAGGATCGTAAAGGTGTTGGGGAACTTCTTAATTCTTAACATGGTGCATCCTTAGCGCGATGTTGAGTTGGTATTTGCATTCATATTTTTGGATTTAGATAAAGCGTTTGGTGATGTATTCGGAGGTCATGCACTGCAAGACGCCGCCGTAGGACAAATCGAAATCGACTAAGCTACCGATTTGGTAGTCGGGTTCGCAGTCATTGATATCGAGAATGAGGTGATCGCTGCTACCGCCAATGACGATGATGTTTGGGTCTTTCGGGGAGATCTGGCTGATATCGACATCTTGTTTTCCGATTGCGCAAATTGCACGTCTACGCAGCCCGCGGTCAATAAAATCAGGTTTGTTGCCAAAAGCATCAAGGGCGGTGGAGTTGACCGGAACCGATGGTTTGACTTTGATCTCGACGATTTCCGCTGTGAGATCAAAGGTATCTTGTCGGGTTTCGGGGATCGGATCATCGTTCAGTCCAATTCCCATCAGAAGTGAAGCTCCGAGTCTTAATTGATTGATACCTTGAGGGAGCTTGCCGCTAAACATTAAAGGCAACCCGGCAGAGCTTGCTCCGGATATGTATTTGAGTGTGATGCTGAATGTGGATTCAATTTGTCTGGCGAGTGCAATTAGCTGGTTTTGATTATCAGAGGTTGGCTCTACACCACCGTAGCAGGCGAGGTTGCTACCGAGACCAACAAGCTTGATTCCGGGTAGTGCGACTGCCTTGCGAGCAAGGGCAAGGGTCTCTTCCTCATAGAACCCGCCTTCCCGGAGATCGCCTAGGTCATGCATCAGAATAACTTGATGGGTTTTATGCTGCTTGAGGGCTTCGGCCGACAGGGCGTCTAAGGTTGCCATCTCGGAGTTCAGAGAGATATCGGCATATTTGACGACCTCGCTGATTTCACTAAGAGCTGGCAGTCTCAAAAGTAGCGTTTGGGTATCGAGATGACGGATTTTTCTTAAATTCCGAATGCGAGAATCAGCAAGAAGTTGAATGCCGCCATTTAAGATAGCCTGCCCGACATCTGGGGTAGCGCAGGCTAGCTTGGTAACACCGGCGGGTGATACGCCCTGGGCTCTGCACGCTGACACCATGTGTTGGGTATTTTGGGTGATCGTATCTAAATGAATATTAATACACGGGTAAGTGCTCATAGTTTTACCTCTGGGTAATATTGTTCTTTAGGAACATTGAGCGCTTTTTAGTGATGAAGATAAATAATGGGTTTTCTATGATTACTTTGTATGAATTCGATGTAAGAATAAAAAGTCGCATTCACGGAATAAAATGTTTATACCCAAACAATCTCAAGAGATAGTTTGGGTATACTCCGTGAATAATTTTCAAAGAGGTTGAATGGGATTAAACAGAGAAATGGAGCGACGGCTTTTTATTATTGTGGGCTGAGGAAATCGCATGCACTAATTCTGTTGCAGCGAGTGAAAGCTCTTTGGATTCTAGGGTGGTTAAGTGAAACTCGGCAATGTATTCAAGCGAAGGGGCGTTGACTTTGACCATCTCTCCTCGCTGCTCCCAAATCGAGGCATAGTGATCCGGTAGGTAACCGACAAAATTACCTGATAAAAGCAAGTGAGCTGTGGCTTCCATGTTGGTGCTACTGGCGAGGTGAAGCAAGTTTTTCGTATTACTCAGTGGAGTGATCTTGTGGGATACCCCTCGCTCTACAATCGGTGTATCCAACAGATCTTTGGTAGTGACTTCGCCTTGCAATGAGAGTATCGGGTGGTCGGGCGCACAATACAGACACTGTTTTTCACCAAATAAATAGGTATATGTAAGACCGTCTTTGGGTACCTCTGAGGAAGTGATCCCTAGCTCTATCTTTCCATCAAGCACCATCATTTCAATTTGGTAAGAATCGCAGATATCGGTATCAATAGTCACCTTTGGGTGGTCGTTGCAAAAATGCCTGATAGCCTGCTGGATTTTACATTGCGGGTTGGTCGCCAAGTTATCGGTTAGTGCGAGTTTGATATGACCATGGGAGACATTTCTGATGCTATCGAGTTGATCTTCAAAGCTGGCAATATCACTAAATAACGTTTGGCAAAGCTGATAGACCTTGTTGCCATCGTGAGTCAGGCGAAAACCTCTTCGTCCCCGGTGGCACAATGTCATGCCAAGCCGGGTTTCCAAATCGTTCATACGAGTACTAATTGTCGATTGGTGCATGTTTAATTTAAATTGCGCAGCTGAAAAGCCACCGGAATCAACAATGGTCACAAATAAGTGGAGTAGCTTTAAATCAAAGTCGTGTATTTTTCGCATCTCAGTATCTCTTTTTTGGTTTGATTTTATTCTTTATGGGGATGGCGTTCTGAGATGTATCGCTAATTACAGGCTTGAATCTTTGGCTGGGAGTTATTGATAGGAGAAGAGGCTATGCTGAGCTGAGCAGGCTGGTGTCATTTTTACAAATGACACCAGTCTTTACTAGATCGTTAGTTCAACTTGCTGGTGGATCTCTTCAATGAGCTTGTTTAACAAATCGTCAAGATTAGCCAACTCAGCCTCGGTTGGTTGTGTGCCAGCCTTGACCTTCTTCTCAATGACCAACGCAGCCTCACGGACATAAATAGCACTAATACTGCCAGATGCCCCTTTTAGAGAGTGGCTGAGCAGTATGGCAGAATCGAAATCATTCTTGGCTAATGCCTGTTTGAGTTTGTCTATATCCTGACTGTGCTCTTCGGCAAACATCTGGAGGAACTGCATGATGATGTCATGGTCTTGATCCATCATATCAAGCAGGGCATTAATTTCGATTTGCTGGAAACTCTCGGCCAGCAACTGGCTTTCACTGCTGTCGTTGGTATGGCTCTCATCCTGAGTGATTTCACCGAAAATTTCGTCACTTAGCACGCTGCCGCCGACACAGCCATCTGCCAAACCACCACCTTCTTGCTCAATATCATCTATCGCGTCAGCAGTATTGTCCGGAGCTGTTTCTGTCCTTTGTTCTGCTTCATAGGCCGCGCGTAATAATGCCATATGGGTGATCTTGCTTTTAAAGCGCTGGAGGGCGTCAAGTAGCTTTTGCTCATCGAGAGGTTTGGTGATCACGCAGTCGACGCCGGCAACAATCATGTTCTTCTGGGTTTCTTCAAACACATCGGCCGTACAGGCAAAAATAGGGATCTGGCTGATCGGAGACTGTAAAGCCCGGATTTTAGTAGTTGCTTCGATACCGTCCATGATCGGCATATGGTTATCCATAAGGACAACATCGAAAAACTCGTTCTCGAGGATCGCCAGAGCCTCAGCGCCGTTTTCGGCCACACTGGTCTGGAACCCGCGCTGCTTGAGGAAGGAGTCGATAATCAGGACATTGAGGTTGTTGTCTTCGACGATCAATACTCGCAGGTTGGCAAATGCACGGTGGTCAAACTCGAGGCTTTCTTGCGCCGGTACCATGTACTGTCCCTGATGGATGCCAAGCGTGACCGTAAAGGTTGACCCTGCTCCCGGAATGCTGTCGAGGTGAATCTGCCCGTTCATGAGTTCTGCCAGCTGTTTGACAATGCTCAGACCGAGGCCCGTGCCGCCGAAGCGGCGGCTGGTTGAAGCCTCTGCCTGGGCAAAAGGATCAAAGATGTACTGGATCCGTTCCGGGTCGATGCCAATGCCGGTATCTCGGGTCACAATGGTAAGAATCTTCTCGCCGGGGTTTTCTCCATCGTCCAGCTTCAGTGTCACCTGTACCTTGCCGCGTTCCGTGAATTTGATGGCATTGCTGATCAGGTTAAACAGGATTTGGCGAATCCGCGCT
Source organism: Photobacterium sp. OFAV2-7 (assembly GCF_022347985.1). GTDB lineage: Bacteria > Pseudomonadota > Gammaproteobacteria > Enterobacterales > Vibrionaceae > Photobacterium. The sequence goes on along the minus strand of NZ_JAKRFQ010000166.1, from coordinate 1,946 downwards.
TTATCGGCATAGAACCAGTCGTTGGGATTGAATTCGCACTGGATGTCGAAGCCGATGCCTTTTTCTTTGGCCAGCGAATAGTAGGTACTTTCTATAGTACCGACCAAATCGGTGAAGCAGAAATTGGTAGGATCCAGCTTAAGCTGTCCTTGCTCGATCTTGGAAAAATCGAGAATGTCGTTCAGTAGCGACATCATATGTTTTCCGGAATCGAGCAGGGTACGGAGATGGTGATCCTGCTCTTCGGTCAGTTTCGTTTTCAGCAGCAGCTGTGATAACCCCAGCATCCCGTTCATCGGGGTTCGGATTTCATGGGAAAGGTTGGCCAGAAAGGCTGACTTTGCCCGGTCTGCCGCTTCTGCCTTGTGCAGTGCCCGGTTAAGCCGTTCAGTATCGTAGGAGATTTTGTCTGCGCCCTGATTGAGCGCGTCGTGTAACACCTGAAACTCATGCGGACCGTCAATGCGTTCGTTGCGGGCATAGTTACCAAGCTTAAATTGAGCTGCAAAGCGTGACAGTTTGGCCAGCGGCATGGTGATCCGCTTAGTCAGGGCAATAGACAGGATGATCACAATACCAGCTGTTAGAAACAGGGCCAGCATGAAGTAGCGGTGCAGGTAGTCAATCGCCTGAGTTACTGTATTTTGTGGGGTTATCGAGACCAGAGACCAAAGAGGATTGCCGTCATTTCCCTGAGTTCCGAGGCGGGTGACGGTTGCAATCAATGGTTCATTGTACCGGTCGGTATAATGCATGATCTCACTGGTCGATGTGTGAGTGTTGCTGTCATCCTGGTTATATACCTGCTTAAAGTTAGCAAACACTTGCAGCGGGTGGCCTTGGTTTATGCCCGATAGGATCACGTCGCCTTGTTGATCGATAAGGATGATGTAGTCAGTATCGCTGATGCGTTCACCGAGGAAGGTCAGCTGGTTATTGATCTCACTAAGTTCGTATTTGACCACGAGTAGCTTTTGGTTGTCCGGCGCACCTGATTCCGGATGCTGGTGGGTTACCATGGAAATGAAGTAGATAAACGGGGTCTTGTCTAGCCCCTGAGGAAAGGAAACATAGACATCATTGTCCTGTGAGGCAAGCATGTCAGCTACTTCACTGAGCCGGGTAATACCAGCCTGTTTGAGCTCCTGATTAAGGGCTTGAGTCGTGTGGGGCGATGAGGATTCAATGAGTTCGAAGCGGTCCTGGCCGTTGTCATTTTGATTGTTTTCAAGCAGGTAAATTGCCGAGAAAGCGGTATCGACTGACGTAATTTCGGAAAGGTAGTGACTGAGAAAGCCATCGCCTGTATTAACGGCGTCGGAAGTAAGTTCAAAAACCGGCGAGTTTGCCAATATTTTGATGCTCAGGATTCGTTTGGTAATGATATCGTCAATGTTCTGTGCGGCAAGCTCGGTTCGGCTGCTCAAACCTTGAGAGATCTGGGAAAGCGCCACAGTCGAGAGCTTCTCGCTGCTAACCCAGCTATAAATAAACGCAGGGATAATGCCGACAAACAGCATGCTCGCAAGCAATATGGGCTTAATTCTATTTGGGACTATCCTTATCAAACTGCATTTTCCCCGAGTTTTGGTTTTATTAATTATTTGTAAATAAATCTTAGATAATTATCAAATACTACGCTTGATAGAGGGAAGGAAAGTTGATCTGTCCAGCAAACAATGGTGCGTTTTAAACAGAAAAGCATGTCTTTCAATGCCAGGCATGACGGAGGTTGATTGTTCTTAATTCTGTTGGAAGCTGCCTGAATGAGGTGAGGGAAACGTCTGGTGGTCAGACTGAAGTAAAGAAAGGCTGCCATCTCTGGCAGCCTTTTTTTTTGTGATTAGTTGAGCAGTTGTTCCAGCGTTAGTGGTGCGGAGGTTAGCCCCATCTGTTGGGCTGGTGTTAAGCCCGAGCGGTCCTGGTGACACAGGTTATGCCAGGCC
>NZ_JAKRFQ010000165.1 GCF_022347985.1 Photobacterium sp. OFAV2-7 | reverse complement strand
TAGACGTAGTGATAACAGGCAAAGCGGCAGATCCCGATGTGGTGAAACAACTTCAACAGCAAGGCATCGACGTTGTCTTGGTGTAACAATTCCAGTCGAAAGGTGACTTCTGACGACAACACTTTTTGGTTGATAACATCCCCCAACGAAAGGTTACTGTAATGAGCAAAGTAAATGAAATTACCCGTGAATCGTGGATTTTAAATACATTCCCTGAGTGGGGAACTTGGTTAAACGAAGAAATTGAAAAAACCGAAGTTCAGCCTGGTACGTTTTCTATGTGGTGGCTGGGGTGTACCGGTGTCTGGCTGAAAACAGAAGGCAACACCAATATCTCAATGGATTTCTGGTGTGGTACCGGTAAAAAAACGCAGCAGAATGCATTGATGAAAAACCAGCACCAGATGATGCGTATGGGTGGTGTCCGTGAACTGCAGCCAAATCTGCGTACGGCTATTTTCCCAATGGACCCGTTTGCGATTAAAGAAATCGATGCGGTGCTGGCTTCTCATGACCATGCCGATCATATTGACGTTAACGTTGCAGCGGCTGTACTGCAAAACTGCGGTGACCACGTTAAATTCATTGGCCCGCAGGCGTGTGTTGATTTATGGACCGGCTGGGGCGTTCCTGAAGAGCGCTGTATCGTTGCGAAAGTTGGTGATGAAATCCAGGTGGGTGATGCACTGATCAAGGTGCTTGACTCATTCGACCGAACTGCGCTGGTCACCCTACCAGAAGGAACGTCGTCTTATGACAAGGGCATCCTGGATGGTATGGACGATCGCGCCGTCAACTACCTTATCGAAACAACGGGCGGCTCGCTCTATCACTCTGGTGACTCCCACTATTCCAACTACTATGCCAAGCACGGTAACGATCACAAGATTGATGTTGCGCTCCTTTCCTACGGTGAGAACCCACGCGGTGTTACGGACAAGATGACGGCTTCTGACATCCTTCGTGCCGGTGAATCACTGAACTGCGAAGTGGTTGTTCCTTTCCACCATGATATCTGGGCTAACTTCCAAAACGATCCGCGCGAAATTGAAGTGTTGTGGAATATGAAGAAAGAGCGTCTGCAATACGGTTTTGCTCCTTTCTTCTGGCAGGTCGGCGGTAAATACACTTACCCAACAGACAAGGGCCGTATGCACTACCAGCACTTCCGTGGTTTCCGCGATATCTACACTGACGAGCCTGAGCTGCCGTATAAAGCATTCCTATAAAAGCGCTTAGGTAAAGCTCTCAGGTAAAAGTACTGGGCTATCTTCCTGTTTTCGGTTCGCGTCGTATGTTGGAAGGTAGCCCTTCTTTTAACCCCGGGCTTGAACACGTCTTCAATGACAAGTGTGGAATTTTAAGTATTTAAACAAGGTGAACGCTGTGAAATATAAATTGTTGGCGCTTGATCTGGATGGTACGACGCTTACGTCAAATCATGAAATTTTACCGCAGGTGAAGCAGGAAATTCAGCGCGTAAAAGATGACGTTGTCGTTTTGCTGGTGACAGGCAGACACCATACAGCCGCCAGGCCATACCATCATGAGCTAGGCCTCGATACGCCGATTATCAGCTGTAACGGTACTTATATTTACGACTTCAGCAGTGACACGGTCGTTAAAGAAAATGCTTTGCCAAAAGAGAAAGCCAAGCAGTTTCTTCAGCTGGCCCATCAGCACCAGCTAAACATGGTGATGTATGTGACAGATGCCATGACCTTTTCCTCTCAAAAGCCGGTTGAATATATGAAGGCGCTGGAGGCATGGGCCGAGGATTTTCCTGCTGCCATCAAGCCGGAGATCCGCCGCATTGCGTCTTTTGAGCAGGAACTGGCGCTGAATGACTACATTTGGAAGTTTGTTGTAGAAGGCGATATCGAGCAGATCGAGTCATTTACCAGGCTGCCATTTATACAGGATGAATTTTCCGGAGAGAAGTCGTGGTCTAACCGTATCGACTTTGCCAATAAAGGCAATACCAAAGGGGCCAGGCTGGCTGAATATATTCAAACCTTGGGTATAACGCCGTCTGAAGTGATTGCCATCGGTGACAACCACAACGATATATCCATGATTGAGCTGGCAGGCCTTGGAGTGGCGATGGCCAATGCCGACGGCGCCGTTAAACGCGCTGCTGATATATCCACTCCAGAGGGAAACGACGGGAAAGGTATTGCAGATATTATTTCAACGTACTTTCGCGCGTGAGCAATATTCATAACTAGGGGGAAACATGCACAACTTTGATAAAGAGCTCCGTCTCGGGTTATATGAAAAGGCCATGCCCAATGACTTGTCTTGGGAAGAGAAGCTAATCAGTGCCAAAGAGCTGGGTTTTGACTTCGTTGAGATTTCGGTTGATGAATCAGAGGAGCGTCGTGCTCGTCTTGATTGGAGTGATGATGAGATCTATGCCTTACGTCACTTATGCGAAAAGTACGGAATGCCATTGCATTCGATGTGCTTAAGTGCCCACCGTAAATTTCCGTTTGGTTCTGAAGACGAAGCCACGCGCAAAGAAGCTTATGTGATTATGGAAAAGGCGATTAACCTTGCCTATAAGCTAGGGGTGAGGTGTATCCAACTGGCGGGTTACGATGTCTACTATGAGCCGCAAAACGATGTTACCCATCAGCGTTTTGTCGAGGGAATGAAGGCGTCGGCCAAGATGGCAGAGCGAGCAGGGGTGATGCTCGGGGTTGAAATTATGGATACGCCATACCTCAATGCCCTCAGTAAATTTGAGGTTCTAAAGCGTGATATCCCGTCGACCTATTTTATGGCCTACCCGGATGTCGGCAATATTACCGGTTGGAATTACGATACCTGTACGGAGCTAAAACTTAGCCGTGACCACATTGTCCAGATCCACTTAAAAGATACCCTCAAGGTGTCGGAAACCAGCAAGGGGCAGTTCAGGGATTTGGTGATTGGTGAAGGGGAGGTAGATTTTAGCGCCATATTTAAAACCCTGGCACAAATTGACTATACCGCGCCTTTGGTGATTGAGATGTGGGCGCAGGATGAGAACTGGATGGAGAATATCAAGCTAGCCAAGACGCGTTTGGTCGGTTTGGCCAACCAGGCAGGCTTTAATCTTGTGTAACCACCAACCTCAACTCCGTTATTCTTCATGAGCGCCTTTGTGGCAAATCACACCAGACAAATCTCTGATTGAGGGGATTTGTCTGCTATGTGAGTCTTAAAATCATCTAATAATTCATCTTCTCCCCTTTTCATCTCAATATTACGACTATAAAATCAGGAATAATCATTTTTAATCATTTGTATTACTTGAGGTGTGGTATGACTGAAGCCCAAAGACATAACGCCATCCTCGAATTGTTGCACCATAAGCGGCATGTTACGGTTGCCAATCTTATTGAAGAGTTTGATATTTCGCCGGCGACAGCGCGTCGTGATATCAACAAGCTGAACGATTCTGGGAAATTGCGAAAAGTGCGTAACGGTGCAGAAGCTGTCGCGCAGGAGAGAACCTTTTGGTCTCCGTTTAATATTCATCATGCATCAAACCTTGATGAGAAGGTGAGAATTGCCCAGGCTGCGGCTGCTTTGTGCCAGCCAGGTGAAAGCGTTGTGATTAACTGTGGTTCTACGGCTTTTCTACTAGGGCAGGAGATATGCGGCCAGGATATCCAGGTGATCACCAACTACTTCCCGCTTGCCAATTACCTGATTGAGGAAGAGCATGACGGGGTGGTGATCATTGGTGGACAGTACAACAAAACTCAATCCATTACGCTAGCGCCACAAGATGAAATATCCTCGCTGTATGCCGGACACTGGATGTTTACCAGTGGCAAGGGGATCACAGCAGACGGCTTGTATAAAATGGATATGCTGACAGCGATGGCAGAGCAAAAAATGCTTGATCATGTCGGTAAGCTGGCGGTTCTTGCTGATAGCAGCAAAGTCGGCCAGCGAGCAGGTATGTTGTTCTGTAATGCCGATCGCATTGATGTGTTGGTAACAGGCCAGGATGCCAATCCTGAGGTTGTGGCCAAGCTAAGAGAGAAAGGTATTGAGGTGATCCTCGTTTAGCCATTAATGCATGGAGATCTTAATCGATATTATTTTGTGTCGGTTAGATCTCTTGCTTATTGTCTTAAAGCCTTGCCTCGTGAGATATCCAGTCGATAAAAAGCTCAATCTTTTGCGTGTGATTATTTGGAAGCGTGGCGATGTAATATCGCTGGGCACAGGGGATTTCTTTATTGGGAAATGGGGTAATTAATTCACCGGATTCAATTCTTTTCTTTACCAAACTATGCCTGCCCATGGCAACGCCGGCATTATTAATCGCAGCAACCACAGCAAGGTCGGAACGATCAAAACCAATGCTCGGGATTTGATCTATGGATTCAATATTATACTTCCTTGCCCAAGACTCCCATTCATCAACATTTGAATCATAGTCCCAGGCTTGATTGTCATGCAATAAAGTACACTGGCGCAGGTTATTTTCTTTTCCAACTAAATCATGTTGTTTTGCATAATACGGCGTACAGACCGGAACTATGGTTTCAGACATTATTTCCTGATGCCAAAGTTTCTTTGGTGTTTTATCGTCATAATAAATGGCGATATCAATGCCGTAACCATAAAAGTTGATATTTTCATTACCGGATAAGATTTTTAATTCAATCGCAGGATACAGCTGTTTAAATTTATAGATCCGAGGAACCAGCCAGCATTGGGCAAAAGAGGGGCGGGAATAGATAGTCAGCGTGCCTGACACCTCGCCACTTTGTACTTCAAGAATTTCTTGATTCAAAGCGTTAAGCGATTGTTTTAGGGTGAGATAGATCCGCTCTCCTTCGGTGGTTAAGCTGATTTTTCGATGAGAACGCTTGAACAGCTGGATACCAAGCTCTTCTTCGAGTCCGTTAATTCGGTGAGATATTGCGCTCGGCGTCATCGAAAGCTCTTGAGCCGCCATGGAAAATGAGCAGTGTCTGGCTGCGACCTCAAAAGTATGAAGCTTTGAAAGTTGAAAACTATTGAGTCTTTGGTTGCGCGAGTGAATATGCTCTTTGGTGTACATGCCGGATCCTCAAGCAAGAAAATATACCTGCTAATATTTCTCTCAATTATACCCTCGCTATTTTAATCAGTGTGATGTCAGTTAGGGTAAATATCTGAATATTGAGTCTGATCACTGGTTTGTTTCAATCTGGCTCACAAGGGGATGAGGTTTGATCGTTTGTCAGCAATTTTTCCGTTTTGTTTAATAAAACGAGATTAAACAGCAGACACAAGGTCAATTTATGGAATCGCAACTTTGGGTTATAGCGACGCTTATAACCAGTATTGTAATGATCGTTTTTTCGATTGTTAAATTTAAACTCCACCCGTTTTTAGCACTGCTTTTTGCCAGCTTTTATGTTGGCACGTCTATGGGAATGGGGCCGATTGAAATGGTTACCGCCATTGAAAATGGTATTGGCGGAACGCTAGGTTTTCTGGCCACTGTTATTGGTCTTGGCACCATACTAGGAAAAATGATGGAGGTATCGGGAGCGGCGGAGCGAATAGGTTTAACACTTCAAAAATGCCGCTGGTTATCACCTGAAGTCATTATGGTGCTTATTGGCCTGGTGTGCGGTATTACTCTTTTTGTAGAAGTGGGTGTCGTTCTTCTGATCCCTTTGGCTTTCTCTATTGCCAAGAAAACCAATACCTCTTTGCTTAATCTTGCCATACCACTGTGCACCGCGTTGATGGCAGTGCACTGTATTGTTCCTCCTCATCCTGCTGCGCTTTATGTCACCAATGAGCTGGGAGCGGATATCGGTTCGGTTATTTTTTATGGCTTATTAGTCGGTTTGACAGCCTCGCTTGTTGGCGGGCCGTTATTTCTAAAGTTAATGGGCTCAAGCTTGCCTTTTAAGAAAGTACCGGAAGAATTTACTTCGCTGGAAGTCAGAAGTGAAAACGAGCTTCCATCACTCGGCGCAACCTTATTTACTGTGATGCTTCCTATTTTCCTCATGCTGATGAAGACAGCGGCGGAACTGAACATGGAGCATGGCACAACCCTTTACACCACGCTAGAGTTTCTGGGTAATCCGATAACAGCCATGTTTATTGCTGCTTTTGTTGCTTACTACATGTTGGGTATTAAGCAAAACATGGGCATGTCAGTACTGCTGGAGAAAACAGAAGGTGCCTTTTCTTCTATTGCCAATATCCTGTTGATCATTGGGGCAGGGGGCGCATTTAACGGGGTGCTGAAAGGGAGCGGACTGGCGGATGTGCTGGCGCAAATCTTGTCAAATCTCGATATGCACCCAATTCTTCTGGCCTGGCTGGTGGCGATTATTCTTCATGCCGCTGTAGGCTCTGCAACAGTCGCGATGATGGGAGCGACAGCCATTGTTGCACCTATGCTTTCGATGTATCCGGATATTAGCCCAGAGATCATTACCCTGGCCATCGGCTCTGGTGCGATTGGCTGTACTATCGTTACAGATTCATTATTCTGGTTGGTTAAGCAGTACTGCGGGGCATCGATAACAGAAATCTTCAAATACTATACAACGGCGACATTCATAGCTTCTTTTGTCGCGCTGGGTGGCACTTTCCTACTGTCATATATCATTTAATTTAAGGTAGAAAAATGAACGCATTGAATATTGAAAAACTGGTTAGTGAGTTCCCTTTGGTGAAACAGCTGATTGCCCTGGAAGAAGTCTGCTGGTTCAACCCAAACATTACCACCTTGGCAGAGGGGCTACCGCATGTCGGGCTTGATCAAACCAATATCAAAGATGCCAGTGATCGTCTGGCAAGGTTTGCCCCTTACTTAATGAAGGCCTTCCCGGAAACAGCGCCATCGAAGGGTATTATCGAATCGGAAGTGGTCGCGATCCCTGCGATGAAGAAAATCCTTGAGCAGCAGTACGACACCCAAATCACCGGTCAGTTATTGCTCAAAAAAGATAGCCACTTGCCAATTTCGGGATCGATCAAAGCACGCGGCGGGATTTATGAAGTACTAACTCACGCTGAAAAGTTGGCTCTTGAGGCTGGCCTGCTGTCCGAGTCTGATGATTACAGCAAGTTGTTCACCGATGAATTCAGAGACTTTTTCAAGCAGTACAGCATTGCCGTCGGTTCTACCGGTAATCTGGGCATGTCTATCGGCATTATGAGTGCAAAATTGGGTTTCTCGGTGTCTGTCCATATGTCAGCAGATGCCCGTGAATGGAAAAAGAACAAGCTGCGCGCTCATGGTGTAACAGTGGTTGAGTATGAGGAAGATTATGGCGTTGCGGTCGAGCAGGGGCGTAAAGAGGCGGAAAATGATCCGTCCTGCTTTTTTATCGATGATGAAAATTCGCAAACC
>NZ_JAKRFQ010000164.1 GCF_022347985.1 Photobacterium sp. OFAV2-7 | reverse complement strand
CGCCAGCAATTTATGGACGCGATAAAAAACAGGGCAAGCAAGAAGAATAACACCAATGTATTAATGCATCTTCAAGGGTATTTCAAACGCTCGTTGACGAAAATGCAAAAACAAGAGTTAGCTGAATTGATAATGAGTTATCGCGAAGGTAATCAGCCTATTCTCGCTCCTTTAGCTCTAATTAAACATTATCTGAAAGAATACCCAGATCCGTATCTACAGTTACAAACATTTTTAAATCCATATCCTGAGGAGTTGAAGTTACGTTATGGATTGTGAAGAACGATATTACGCTATAAAAGATGTCTCAGATATAACGGGTGTGAATTCCGTAACCTTGAGGGCGTGGCAAAGACGTTATGGTTTGCTAAACCCGAAAAGAACCGAAAAGGGCCACCGTTTATATTCTGAACAAGACATTGAGAAGATACGTCTTATTTTATCTTGGCTGGAAAAAGGGGTCGCCATTGGTAAAGTGCGTCCACTTATTGAAGGGGCACACGATGAAGAGAAAGAGAGTGAACAGCCAGAGAATAAAAAGTCTGTTGATTCTTTATTATCAGCTTTAATCGATTGTAATGGTGCCAAACTAGATAAGCTGCTAATCCAGATAATGAAAGAATATCCACTTGATGTCTTTATTACGCATATTGTGAATCCTGTGGAAAGTGAGATAAAAAAAGCAGAGAACCCATTGGTGAGCATTCAATTATCTCTTTGGCAATCGTCTATTATGCAACGTTGTATTGCGTTAATTACCCAAGCCAAAAAGCGCTCATCAAAGTTGTGCTATTTATTGAGTTTTGACCATCCGGACGACTATCGAATGTGGCTGCAGGCTTGGTTATTAACCGATTTGGGTTACAACGTCACTGTGCTTGGTTCGTTAGATGGACGATTAACCTCTCTTGGTTCAGCATTGGAGGCATTAAAGGTGAGCAAAGTTGTTGTTATTGGTGAAAGACGTATATCGGCAAGTAACTTGGAGCAATTAACTAAGTTGGCGGCCAGTGCGCAATGCTCTTTCGAGCTTGTTGGCAGCATCAGAACAATTCATAAAGACGTTCTTGTTGGCCCTTAATGATGGAATCGGAGCTAGTACTATGGTTGTTCAAGCGGTAGAAAATAACAATGGGTCTGCCACTAATAACAGAGCGGGCTTAATTTGGTTTCGTTCTGATCTGAGGGTTGTTGATAATACGGCACTCATAGCTGCAACACGTGATTGTAAAAACATACTTGCCGTCTTTGTCTCGACGCCGTTGCAATGGCGGGACCACGATGTTGCTCCGATAAAAGCAGACTTTATTCGCCGGCGTTTGGTTGTACTCAGACAGCAATTATCTGAACTTAATATACCGTTAGTTATTATCGAGGTGGATGACTTCGAGAAAGCGGCGCAGGCGGTTACCGATTTGTCTGTATCTCACAATATCAGCCAAGTTTATTGTAATAAGCAATATGAGTGGAACGAGTGTCAGCGTGATGAAATGACCGCTGCTCAGCTAGGGAATCACAATATACGATTTAGCTCATTTGATGATGACTGCATTATTGCGCCGGGTAAGGTGCTGACCAGAAATCGTCAGCCCTTCAGGGTTTTCACCCCTTTCAGGCGTGAATGGCTAAAGGTTTTTTTACTAGAAACGCCAACGGTCCAAATAACGCCTGAAAAATTGCAAGCTAACTCTTTTGTAGATAACGCACAACCTGAACATACGGTTTCATTTACCTATCCGCTTGAAGACAGTGTTCGCTGGACGGTGGATGAAGAGACGATCAAACAGCGGCTTCGCCTGTTTTGCCAGGAAAAAGCGGCGGCTTATCATCAACAAAGAGATATACCGTCTGTAGACGGGACAAGTTGCTTGTCACCTTACCTGTGCGTAGGGGCATTGTCGGCGCGTCAGTGTATGGCTGCGTTGCTAGCTGAGTTTCCGCAGTGCCTGGATGAACCCAATAGCGGGGCATTTAGCTGGTTAAATGAAATCATCTGGCGAGAATTCTACCGTCACTTAATTGTGGCTTGGCCGAAACTAAGCCGTGAGCAACCTTTCCTTGACTGGACTCGTCATGTGGCCTGGGACCAGTCTGAGTCGATGCTAACCGCTTGGCAGCAGGGCAAGACGGGTTATCCGATCGTTGATGCTGCGATGAGACAGCTTAAGCAAACAGGTTGGATGCACAACAGGTTGAGGATGATAACCGCGAGTTTTTTGACCAAAGATCTGCTTATTCATTGGCAACGTGGTGAGCAATGGTTTATGTCCCAACTGATTGATGGTGATCTCGCGTCTAACAATGGCGGCTGGCAATGGGCGGCTTCGACTGGCACGGATGCACAACCTTATTTCAGGGTATTTAATCCGACAGTTCAGGGCGAACGATTTGATCCAGATGGTCGCTTTATCCGTACTTGGATACATGAATTACGAGACGTGCCTGATAAATATATTCATCAGCCGTCTTTGTGGGACAAGGCTGATACTCTGAATTATCCGAAACCGATTGTTGATCATAAAACGGCGAGAATAAGAGCGATAGAAGTATTTAAAACAGCTAAATCTCTAATGGACGAAGCCCAATAATCAAACCGGGCAGGGTGCTGATTTATTATGTTGAGGAGTAATATATGGCTGATCAGTCAGGGGCTTTGACGGCTAAATTTGTCGATACCTATAACCAACTTACCAAGCATAATTTAATCGAGTTGGAAGCACTCTATCATGCTGATGTGACCTTCGAAGACCCTGCCCATAAGATGGTTGGTTGGCCTAATCTACACGATTATTTCACCCGACTCTTTAGAACTGTCAATGAGTGCCAGTTTGAAGTTCACGATACATTATCAGCGCAAAATATAGCTTACATACAATGGACAATGACATTCAGCCACCCTCGTATTGCGGGGGGGAAGCCCCGCTCTGTTAGAGGGTGCTCAAGGCTTGAATATAAGGACCAACGCGTTATTTATCATCGGGATTATTTCGACATGGGGGAAATGGTCTACGAAGGTGTGCCGATTCTAGGCTCTGTTATCCGTCGGATAAAAGTGAGTATGTGATGATGGAACAAGTATTAATTACCGGTGCAAGCTCGGGGATTGGCGAGCAGCTTGCTATTGATTATGCAGAGCAAGGCTGTCAAGTCTATGCCTGCGGGCAATCTCAGCAGCGGTTAGCATCTCTTAGTGAACGTGGGAGTAATATTCATCCGGTTAGGTTTGATGTTACAAATATAGATGATGTTACTCAGGCCTTGGCCTCATTGCCACAGGTTCCCAAGCTTATTATTTTAAATGCTGGCACGTGCGAATATATCGAGCACGGAGAAATTGATGTTGCTTTATTCAAACGTGTTTTCGATGTCAATCTCTACGGGCTGCTCAATTGTATTCAAGCTTTACAACATAGTTTTGATGCAGACACACAATTGGTGATTATTGGCTCTACCGCATCTTATATACCGCTGCCTCGGGCGGAGGCATATGGCGCTTCAAAAGCGGCCGTTGCCTATATTGCAAATACGCTTGCTATCGATTTGGCAAAAAAAGGTGTCAAGGTAACACTGGTCAGCCCGGGGTTTGTGAAAACGCCTTTAACTGATAAAAATGACTTTGCCATGCCCATGCTGGTGACAACGCAATATGCGTCGGCAGCAATCCGAAAAGGGATTGCTGCCGGAAAAGCAGAAATTCATTTCCCACTTAAATTCAGCTTATTTCTTAAAACGATTGCACTATTGCCGACTCGGTTTCAGTTGGCTGTGGTTAAACGAATGACAGGAAAATAAACATGAAAATAGCCATTATCGGTACTGGAATATCAGGATTAACATGTGCGTGGCATCTGCATCGTCAGCACGATATTTCTGTCTATGAAGCAAATGATTATATTGGCGGCCATACTGCTACTGTCGATGTGTCGGTAGCGAGCGGAGAGTACGCTATCGATACTGGCTTTATTGTCTTTAATGATCGTACCTATCCGAGATTTGAGCGGTTATTGTCGGAAATTGGCATTAGCGGTGATCCGACTGAGATGAGTTTCAGTATTCATAATGACAGTAACGGATTGGAATATAACGGCCATAGCCTGCCATCTATGTTTGCCCAGAAGCGCAATTTGGCTAACCCGAAATTCTTGTATTTTATTTATGAAATCCTGCGCTTTAACAAGTTGGCACGAACGGTTGATTTGAACGATGAGCCAAGCAGAACCTTGGGCGAGTTTCTGGGGCAGTATCAGTTCAGCCAGTACTTTTCCGAAAATTATATCCTACCTATGGGAGCAGCCATCTGGTCATCGACCTTATCCGACATGCGTGCGTTTCCGTTATCTTTCTTTATCCGCTTCTTTCGTAACCATGGGTTACTTGAAGTGACTAATCGCCCACAGTGGTATGTTATTCCGGGTGGTTCACGAGAGTATATCAAGAAACTGATTGTTCCTTTCCGTGACAAAATACGATTGAACCAACCAGTTAAAAAGGTCATTCGTCAGCAAGGGAATGTCATCGTCGAAACAGAACATAGCCGCGAAGCCTATGACCAGGTGATATTCGCCAGCCATAGTGATCAGGCTTTGTCGATGTTGGCAGATGCGACACCTGACGAGCAGCGGATACTCGGAGCCATGGAGTATCATGATAATGAGGTTGTGCTTCATACCGATACCAATATGTTGCCTCAGTCACGAGCTGCATGGGCGGCCTGGAATTATCACCTTGGTCCCAATGTTGAAAATGGGCAATTAAGAGATAATAAGTTGGCCAGTCTGACCTACAACATGAATATTCTCCAGAATATTTCATCTCCAGAGACGTTTTGTGTCACCTTAAACCAAACAGAGCGGATAGCCCCCGAAAAAATACTTCGTCGTTTTACTTACGCGCATCCTGTGTTTTCCACATCAAGCATGCTGGCGCAGCAGGCCAGAAGCGGTATTAATGGGGTTCAAAACACATGGTATTGCGGAGCCTATTGGTATAACGGATTCCATGAAGACGGTGTTCGAAGTGCACTTGATGTTGTTGATGGCATAGCAAACCTAGTTGAAGTTGAATCAGAGAACCGTCATCGTTCAGCAGCTGTTGAGGGTGAAAGTTATGAATAGCGGGCTGTATGTTGGCACTGTCAGACATCGACGGTTTACACCGGTAAAGCATAGCTTTAGTTATCCGATGTTTATGCCCTTGATTGATATTGATGAGCTCGAAGAACTACAAAGAACGGTGAAAGGGTTTGGCTCGAGCGTATTGAATTTCGCCCGTTTTCGACCACTGGATTTTATGAATGATCCAAGTTCACAAAAGCAGGTTAGCGATATCGCCCCTCAATCATTAAAGCAGGCTGTGATTACTAAGGTCGAGAGCCTGACTGGAGAGCGAGTTCAGGGGCGAGTCATGATGCTCTGTCAGCTACGTTATGCCGGACTGTATTTTAGCCCGCTGAATATGTATTACCTCTATGACGAGCAGGATAACTGGCGCTGGGTATTGGCAGAAGTTAGCAATACCCCTTGGAACGAAAGGCATTACTACGCTGTACCGGCTGGCTCAACCTATCACAATCAGAAGGCTTTTCATGTCTCGCCATTCAATCCAATGGACCAGGCGTACCATTGGCGACTTAAGGCTCCCGAGAAACAACTGGTTGTCCACCTGGATATTCGCTCTATAGAAAGTGGCAAAAACATCATGGATGCCACCATGGCAATGAAACGTCGGCCCTTTACCACCAAAGTGCTCTGGCAGTTGATTTTCAGCACTCCGGTTCAAGCAATAAAAATAGTAGTTGGTATTTATTGGCAGGCATTGAGGCTGTGGCTGAAAGGTGCGCCTTTCTACAGTCATTCACCAAGCAAGCAGATTCCGTCAAATCAAGAATGGAACAGTAAATAAGAGGCTAATTATGTTTAATAGTGATGTGAAGCGTTCTGAGTTGGTGATGACGGGAACAGAGAGTATTGCTCGCAAAGTGGTGTTCAAGGCACTTGAACAGCTTGAAGGGGCCGGTCTTACTGTTGTAGAGCAGAGTGGAGATACGTTTTTTTTCGGTGAACGTCAGGCCAACTGCCAGGCGCAACTGATAATTCAACATCTTGGTTTCTATAAGCGGCTGCTCTCTGGCGGAAGTATTGCAGCGGGTGAAGCATATATTGATGGTTGGTGGGATTCTCCCGATGTCACCCTGGTTGTGAGGGTGATAGCCAAAAACCCGGCTGTAATGGAACGACTCGAAGCCAGAATGAGTTGGCTGAGTACGCTGAAGGATAAGTGGTTGCACCGAACTCGCCGCAACAGCAAGGAGGCGGCCAAGCAAAATATTTTGGCGCATTATGATCTGGGTAATGATTTCTACCGTACCTTTTTAGACCATAACATGCTTTATTCGGCCGCCATCTACGATGATAAGCATCAGGAATTATTTCAGGCACAGATCAACAAGATGGACAGGCTATGTCGCAAGCTGAACTTGACTGAATCAGACCACTTGCTGGAAATCGGCACTGGATGGGGAGCATTGGCGATACATGCAGCTAAGTATTATGGCTGCAAAGTGACGACTACAACAATCTCTGATGCGCAGCACCAATGGGCCAAAGAACGAATAGAGCAGGAGGGGCTGTCTGACAAGATAACCTTGCTACTTAGTGATTACCGGGAACTGAGCGGCCAGTACGATAAAATTGTCTCGGTTGAAATGATAGAAGCTGTGGGTAAGGAGTATCTGACAACATACATTCAAAAATGTCAGTCCTTGCTAAAGCCTGATGGGTTGTTTGCTATCCAGGCGATAACGATGAATGACCAGCGTTACGATAGCTATAGCAAAGGCGTCGACTTTATCCAGAAGTACATTTTTCCAGGAGGCTTCTTACCGTCAGTGACCACAGTCGCCAATCAAATGACCGAACATAGTGATTTCATTATTCGCGATATTAAAGATATCGGCATGGACTATGCGAAGACACTGGCAGACTGGCATCACAACTTTAACGACAGTATCGAGAAGCTCATAGAGCAAGGATTTGATAATAGGTTCATCCGAATGTGGCGGTTTTATCTTTGCTATTGCGAAGGTGGTTTTTTAGAGCGAAGCATCAGTACCGTTCAGCTCGTTGCCAGTCGTTCGGGATGGCGTGAATAGCCGTTTCAAACTGGAGGTTATATGCCTGTTCGTCAATTACTGATTATTGGTTTGATCTTCAATGTTTATTGGTTACTGGCGGTGATAGGTCAGGGACAGTTTGTCTGGCTTCTGGTTATTTTGTTGCTAGCTTGCTGGTGGCGTTACCAGGGTACGTGGCGGTTTGGGTTGATGTTGGGCGCATCTGGTGTGCTGATGGACTTGATGCTTAGCTGGATGGGGCTCTACATGTTTGCAGCTAAT
>NZ_JAKRFQ010000163.1 GCF_022347985.1 Photobacterium sp. OFAV2-7 | reverse complement strand
GTCTGAGGCATAGGGCCGTCAGTTGCAGCAACAACTAGGATACCACCGTCCATCTGCGCAGCACCAGTGATCATGTTTTTAACGTAATCGGCGTGTCCTGGGCAGTCTACGTGTGCGTAGTGACGAGATGGAGTATCGTACTCTACGTGAGAAGTAGAGATTGTGATACCACGCTCGCGCTCTTCTGGAGCGTTATCGATAGATGCGAAGTCTTTAGCCTCACCACCGTATACTTTTGACAGAGTAGTACAGATAGCAGCTGTTAGAGTAGTTTTACCGTGGTCAACGTGGCCGATAGTACCAACGTTAACGTGCGGTTTTGTACGTTCAAATTTTTCTTTAGACATGGATAGTCCCTCTAGGCACGGCATTTGGTGGCATTACGACCACACAACCAATCATGGGTTTGTAGAGTATATATCAAAAGGATTGAAGTGACTTGGAGAGGGAGTGGTGCTGATAGGCGGATTTGAACCGCCGACCTCACCCTTACCAAGGGTGCGCTCTACCGACTGAGCTATATCAGCACACAAAGTGTGGAGCGGGCAGCGGGAATCGAACCCGCATCATCAGCTTGGAAGGCTGAGGTAATAGCCATTATACGATGCCCGCAAAACTCGTAACTCGTAGAGCTATTCAATCATTTGAAAATGGTGGAGGGAGATGGATTCGAACCATCGAAGGCAGAGCCGTCAGATTTACAGTCTGATCCCTTTGGCCACTCGGGAACCCCTCCAGGGGTGTTGCAAAGAAACTGGTGCCGACTACCGGAATCGAACTGGTGACCTACTGATTACAAGTCAGTTGCTCTACCTACTGAGCTAAGTCGGCTTAAGTGCTGCGCATTCTAGAGAATGATCCCAGCCCTTGCAATACCTATATTATTTTTTTTTCAGTTTTTTCTATCAAGCGTTGCAATTTTAGCCATCATCGGCATTTTGCATACAAAGCAAGGCCTTCCAGTACCAAATCTGAACGGTGTCGGTAGTGTTTTGACCAAGACACAGGTAAATGACGAACACCTCCACCGCACAGGATCACTTCAGGCTCGGCCTTCAGTTTATCGCGGGCTTGCCCCAGGCCATATTCAATCAGCCCCAGCAGTGCCGCACGGCAACCATTTTTCAGGCCATCAGCGGTATTGTCAGCAAAACTGATTGTTTCACTGTGCTCGCGATCCGAAAAAACCTTGGTGGTGTTTTCCAGTACCGATTTCATCATGAGCTGGTAGCCAGGAGCAATCCAGCCACCCAGATGTTTGCCATCTTCGGACAGCACATCAAAGGTTAGCGCCGTGCCGATATCGACAATCACGGTTGGCCTTTTAAATTCCTGCCGAATAGCCACCAAGGTCAGCCAGCGATCGACGCCCAGGTATTGGTACTCGGCATAGGCATTCTTTACGCCAAAATCTTTACGCAGTGTTTTTACCTGCATTACCGGAATATTGGCCAACTGGGCAATACGCTGGATGGAGTTATCAACCTCCACCGGGCCAACACTGGCAAAGACGATTCTGTTAACTTCCTTCTCTAACAGCGGCTCTAGCACCATTTCCAGCTTACGGCTTGGGTATCGCCCTAATAGCTCGAAATTGCCATCGTCAAACAGTTGGGCAACCTTGACATAGGTGTTGCCCGCTTCAATTAATAATTGCATTAACAACCTCTAAGGCTGATTTCACCACCGACGTAAGGCGTAATACCTTGTTCGGTTTCCAGTAATAACGCCCCCTGACTATTAATTCCGCGGGCTATTCCTTCTACCACACGCTCACCAATTAATAATTTCACAGGGCGATCCAAAAAGTTATCTAATCGATTCCAGCGCTCAATAAAGCCATCCAGGCCAACACTCTCGTAATGCTCAAGCGTTTCGTACAAACGCCGGATCAGCGTTGCTGCCAGCTGGTTTCGCTCCGGAAGGTGGCTGCAAGCCTGCGTCAAATTGGTCCACGCCTGGCCGATATCCGATCCTTCCTGCTCAGTCATCGCAACATTCAGTCCCATCCCGATCACCAGGTGGGCAGCTTCTCCGGCCTGACCTGTCATTTCGACAAGAATACCGGCCAGCTTCCTATCTTGGTAATACAGATCGTTGGGCCATTTGACTTTGATATCATCTGCCCCGAGAGATTGCAGAGCCTCGGCTATCGCCACTCCGACAACAAGGCTTAACCCCATAGCAGCGGCCATACCGGCATCAAGGCGCCAATACATAGAAAGGTATAAATTACTACCAAACGGAGAAAGCCACTGCCTTCCTCGTCGGCCTCGGCCCGACTCCTGATACTCAGCCAGGCAGACAGCGCCTTGGGGTAGCTGACCAACCCGATCCAGCAGGAATTGGTTGGTTGAGTCAATCACAGGGATGAGATCTAAGCTCGAGCACTTTACCTGAGCTAAAATTTTATCGCAATCAAGCAGTTCCAATTTTGATGCCAGGCTATAGCCTTTACCCTGAACCCGGTAGATATCCAATCCCCAGCTTTGCAGCGTTTTAATATGCTTGCTTATCGCCGCGCGCGATATCCCCAGTGACTCTCCCAACGCCTCACCGGAATGGAATCGTCCATCCGATAACATGGCGACTAACGCCAAACGTGTAGCATGATCTATCATGACATCATCTCCGCCAGTTTTGTCTCTTGGCAGGCAGCCATAAAGCGTACTTCATGCTCTAGGGTGACACCAAACGTCCTGTCCACCGTTATAACTATATCATTCGCCAGTTCAATGACGTCCCGGGCTGTCGCTTGCGCATGGTTTACCAGCACCAGCGCTTGTTGCTCGTGCACCTTCGCGCCGCCAACCTCATAGCCTTTCAGGCCGCACTGATCTATCAGCCAACCTGCGGCCAGTTTGTAACACCTATTCCCCACGTCATAACTCGGCATTTGAGGGTAATCCTGCAATAGTGCATCTCGCTTCTCACTGTCAACCACAGGGTTTTTGAAGAAACTTCCGGCATTGCCGAGCACTGCTGGATCAGGCAGCTTTTCTTGACGAATACGACACACTTCATCGAAGATGTCTTTGGCCGATACGGCGTCGGGATCAAATTTTGCCAGCGGGCCGTAGCCTAAGTTCGGTAGCCATTCTTTCGGCAGTTCCAAACCAACCGCAATGATGGCATGGCTATCTTTCATTGCATGCTTGAAGATTGAGTCACGATATCCAAACTGGCAGTCAGCTGCCGACAGCCGGGAAAGCTTGCCGGTTTCCAGCTCAACCACATCCACATACTGGCAGATATCTTTTAGCTCTACACCATAGGCGCCAATATTCTGTATAGGGGATGAGCCGACACACCCGGGAATTAGCGCCAGGTTTTCCAAGCCGGGCATATTGTTTTCAATAGTTGTGCATACCAGGTGGTGCCAGTCTTCACCGGCGCCGACATGCAGCTGATAGTTGTCTGCCGTTTCCGTAATGTCGATACCCGATATACGGTTCAGCACTATGACACCGGCATAGTTTTCACAGAACAGTAAATTGCTTCCCTGTCCGACAATCAACTTGGGTAAAGTCCGATATTGTTCATGCTGCCAAATAGCGACCAAATCCTCTGCCGTCTCCGCAACTACAATGTGTTCAGCTGCGACCTCTATGCCAAAGGTGTGAAAAGGCGCCAGCGACCTTTCTTGCAAAACTTTCATGCTATTATCGAACCATACCATTTATACTATTGGCCGCATTTTAACTGATTCATCCTGACAACGCAGTGTTTTCCCATGAGCAAGCTTAGATTCCACCCACTAGAACCCCTCCGTTTTCCGTTGATCAATCGTTTCTATAAATCTTACTACCCCGCAGGGAAAGCCAAAAAAGATGAAGTTATCTGGGTGGGAGAGGATAACAGCAGTATCATCTGCTGTGTCAGATTCAAGCAATTTGATGACTATCAGTTACTCACCGGTATGCTGGTGCACCCAGAACAACGCGGCATGGGGTTAGCCAAACAGTTACTAACAGGGTGTTATCAACAGCTTACCGACGCACCTTGTTACTGTTTTGCATTTGCTCACTTAGAAACCTTGTACCGGAATGCCGACTTTGTCGTTATCCCTGACATCGAACTCCCTGAACCACTATTGAGTCGTATTCGCCGCTACCGGCAAAGTGGTAAAAAGCTGATTGCAATGCGCTATCAGCCCTAATTTACAGTTATTCAACCTAACCGTGACCCATACCAAGAATGGTATTGATAGATTCAGGGAATTTTCTGGTATAATTCCGCTCTAAATTAACAGATTTATCTTTAATAGGTCGCGTAAACGAGGCGATAATGGATTCAGCTATTGCTAACAGGCAGCGCATTGAGCAATTGCCATGTATTGCACACAAACCGGAAGATTTAGAGACACTTCTAGATGCAGGATCTTTCCGCGAACGTCTTCACCAAGAAATCACTCAGGCTAAGCAACGTATTTATCTGGTAGCTCTCTACCTGCAAGACGATGATGCTGGGCGAGGCATTCTAACAGCACTGTATGAAGCCAAGCAGGCGAACCCTGATTTGGATATAAAGGTACTGGTCGACTGGCATCGTGCCCAGCGAGGACTTATTGGTGCCGCTAAATCTGATGGCAATGCTGCACTATACCGTGAGTTCTCAGAAAACTATGAGCATCAAATTGATGTACTGGGTGTTCCGGTGCGTAACAGGGAAGTCTTCGGTGTATTGCACCTGAAGGGTTTTGTGATCGATGACAAGGTTATCTATAGCGGCGCTAGCCTTAATGATGTCTACCTTGCGCAGCATCAACGTTACCGTTACGACCGATACCACGTTATCCAGAATACTCACCTTGCCGATAGCATGGCAAAGCTCATCAAGGAGACGCTGGCAGATAGTGATGCCGTCAATTGCTTGAGCCAGGCCATTCGTCCTGAAACCAAGGCGTTGAAAGGTGCCATCAAAGACCTCCGTAACCAACTGCAGCGCGCAAGTTATTCTTTTGCTCCTGAATCTGTTGCAAGCGATCAGGTTGGCCTAACACCACTGATTGGCCTTGGAAAGCGGAAAAATAAGCTGAATCAGCATATCTGTACTTTGATTGCCAGTGCCCAGAAAGAACTGACTATCTGTACACCTTACTTTAATTTCCCTCGCCTCATTAGCCGCGAAGTAAAACGAGCAATCCGGCGAGGCGTAAAAGTTACCATTGTGGTCGGTGACAAAACAGCGAATGACTTTTACATTCCGCCTAGCGAGCCGTTCAAGACCATTGCAGGCCTCCCTTACCTGTATGAAGTGAACCTACGAAACTTTGCCAAGCAGAATGAAGGGGCTATTGCTCGCCGCCAGCTAGCTATCCACCTTTGGAAGCACAATGACAACAGTTTCCACCTGAAAGGGATCTGGGTTGACCGCAGCTACATGTTGATCACAGGCAATAACCTCAATCCAAGGGCTTGGAAGTTAGATCTTGAGAATGCCATCTTGGTGCATGACAAGAGCCAGCTTTTAGCCGAGCAGAAACAACAAGAGCTCGACTGTATTCTGAGCCATACTCAGCTTGTTGGTAGCTATAAATTTATAGAGAAAGTCGATACCTACCCTGCTCCAGTAAGGAAGTTGATTAAGCGGATCCGCAGAATAAAAGCTGATCACATTCTTAATCAGATCCTGTAGAGGAAATGCGCATGACTATCGCCGCTATTGATGTAGATCCGCAACGTACTTTCAGCCCACTCTGTCCTGATGAGCTGCCAGTACCGGAAGGAGATCAGATCGCTCCCGCACTCAATGCGCAAGCAGAGCTGGCAGATCTACGTGTATTAACGAAAGATGCGCACCCTTCTCAAGCGGTATGGGTTGTTGATAGCCATGATAAAATGCTTCAACCGTTACCTCATCCCAATGCAGACTTAACCTGGGTAGCCCATGCCGTCCCAGGTACAGCTGGATTTAAAACGATCCCAGGGTTACCTGCCGCCACCGATTACGATCATGTTATCTGGAAAGGGATCGAGCCTGATCTTCACCCCTATGGTGCCTGCTTTCATGATCTGAAAGAGAGGCTAAGTACTGGGCTGATCGAATGGCTTGATAGCCAAAAGGTAACCACTATTCTTGTCGGCGGCTTGGCGACAGACTATTGTGTGAAAACAACCGCCTTACAACTGCAGCAAACTGGAAAGTTTAAAGTCATTGTTAATCTTTCAGCTTGCCGCGGAATTGCACCAGACACCACAGAGCAAGCATGTGTCGACATGAAGGCGGCCGGAATTACCGTTGTACCTGACTTATCGGCAGTTCGTACGCAGCTATAGCCCACACTGTTAAACGTTATCAAACAGCCTCTTAGGAGGCTGTTTTCATATCTGCTGCTCACTGTTACCTTCCTCCTTACTGTCACCGAGAAACCACTCCCCGATACATAGTTAATTCGACAAGCAATTATTAAATCCTATTGTTTCCAGCAAGACTTCTTAAAAAAGCAAAACTTCTGGACCGGCACTCAGACGGGAATCGAACCCGCGAATACCTTCGCAGCGTGACAGGCCGCTCTGCTCTCAAGGTAATAGCCAAGGTAAATAGGCTAACCTACTGAACTACAACTCTGTACTGCACATACAAAAAAGCCCCGTCTTTCGACGAGGCTTCTTAATAAATGGCGGGGCGGCCGGGCTTGCGCACAAGCGGGGCTCATTCGCCCACAGGGCGAACATATCTTAAAGACGTAAAAAAGCCCAAGCATTTCTGCTTGGGCTTAGTATAAGTGGCGGAGCGGACGGGACTCGAACCCGCGAATGCCTTCGGCAGCGTGACAGGCCGCTGCTTTCAAGGTAAATAGGCTAACCAACTGAACTACCGCTCTGTACTGCACATACAAAAAATCCCCAGCATTGCTGCTAGGGACTTAATAATTGGCGGAGTGGACGGGACTCGAACCCGCGACCCCCGGCGTGACAGGCCGGTATTCTAACCAACTGAACTACCACTCCGCACTAAATTGGAAGCCTGGCGATGTCCTACTCTCACATGGGGAGGCCCCACACTACCATCGGCGCTATTACGTTTCACTGCTGAGTTCGGCATGGGATCAGGTGGGTCCATAATGCTATGGTCGCCAAGCAAATTCTGTTTATCTTACGTCGTTGACGGAAGATACAATCTTGGAAAGTAACTAGTGTCTCAAACACTCATTCAAGTGCTCGTGGAGTCCGCTAAAACCCCTTGGGTGTTGTATGGTTAAGCCTCACGGGCAATTAGTACAGGTTAGCTCAACGCCTCACAGCGCTTACACACCCTGCCTATCTACGTCGTAGTCTCCAACAACCCTTCAGGATACTTATAGTATCAGGGATGACTCATCTCAGGGCTCGCTTCCCGCTTAGATGCTTTCAGCGGTTATCGATTCCGAACTTAGCTACCGGGCAATGCGTCTGGCGACACAACCCGAACACCAGAGGTTCGTCCACT
>NZ_JAKRFQ010000162.1 GCF_022347985.1 Photobacterium sp. OFAV2-7 | reverse complement strand
CTAGGCACTGACCCAAGGGTTGTTTCCGGCGAATCAGGTGCCGTTGGCGCAGGTATGCTAGCCGCTGTTTACTACCACCCAGAGCGCGAAAAGCTGATGGAAAAACTGGGCCTGAACAAAGACTCGGTCGTGCTGCTGGTGAACACCGAAGGGGATACCGATCCTGTTCACTACCGTGAAGTGGTGTGGCAAGGCAAGCACCCAACCCTTTAATTGTTTCTTATTGCAATTTCGACCGGATACTGCATCAGAAGTGCTCATTTATAGCCATAAACTCCGCGCTTCTTCTTTGCCTCCGAACGAAATTGCTTCAAGAAAGCAATAAAGGTTCAGTGGGTTGCACTAAATCCACAAAGCCCAGGTGAAAGGATAGTAGAAAAAAGAATTAATTAGCGCGCTGTAGATGTCATCGAAAACAGGGCGAATCAACTTCAAATACAAAACATCATGCCGGACGCGATGACCACCGTTCGGCCCAAGGAGAATTACAATGACAATGAACATCCCATTCGACAAAGTGTTGGAAAAAGCCCAAGACTACAAAGCGGATATGAGCCAGTTCCTACGTGACATGATTGCAATCCCAAGCGAAAGCTGTGACGAAGAAAAAGTGGTATTGCGCATCAAAGAGGAAATGGAAAAAGTTGGTTTCGACAAAGTAGAAATCGACCCTATGGGTAACGTATTGGGTTGGATCGGCCATGGTCCGCACCTGATTGCAATGGATGCCCATATCGATACCGTTGGTGTGGGTAACATGGACAACTGGGATTTCGACCCATATGAAGGCATGGAAGATGACGAAGTGATCGGTGGCCGCGGTGCATCGGATCAGGAAGGCGGTATGGCTTCTATGGTTTATGCCGGTAAGATCATCAAAGATCTAGGTCTTGAAGACGAGTACACCTTGTTGGTAACTGGTACAGTTCAGGAAGAAGACTGTGACGGCCTATGCTGGCAGTACATCATCGAAGAAAGCAAGATCCGTCCTGAGTTCGTTGTATCTACCGAGCCAACAGATTGCCAGATCTACCGTGGTCAGCGTGGCCGTATGGAAATTCGTATCGACGTTGCGGGTGTGAGCTGTCACGGTTCTGCGCCAGAGCGTGGTGATAACGCTATCTTCAAGATGGGTCCAATCCTGAACCAACTGGAAGATCTGTCTCATAACCTTAAAGATGACCCATTCCTGGGCAAAGGTACGCTGACTGTATCTGAAATCTTCTTCACTTCTCCTAGCCGCTGTGCAGTTGCTGATAGCTGTGCCGTGTCTATCGACCGTCGTCTGACTTGGGGCGAAACCTGGGAAGGTGCACTAGACGAAATTCGTGCGCTGCCTGCAGTACAGGAAGCAAAGGCTGTTGTATCTATGTACGAGTACAACCGTCCTGCATACACAGGTTTGGTTTACCCAACTGAGTGCTACTTCCCAACTTGGCTGATTGACGAAGAGCATGTAGCCACTAAGACTCTTGAAGCGTCTTACGAGCTGCTATTCGACAAGAAACCAACTGTTGATAAGTGGACTTTCTCTACTAACGGCGTATCTATCATGGGTCGTTACGGTATTCCTGTTATCGGCTTTGGTCCTGGTAAAGAGCCAGAAGCACACGCGCCAAACGAGAAGACCTGGAAAGATCACCTGGTAACTTGTGCAGCAATGTACGCTGTTATCCCACAAATGTACCTGGAAGAGCTTAAGAAATAAGCACTGATGCTGGTTAACCAGCGTTAGGATGATTTTCCGTCCCGAGGGTGTCAGTACGCTCTGCCTTACTACTGACCTCATATCCCCCTCGGGATGGATTTTCTCTCAATGATTGACTTGTCTTGTCGAAGTGGCAGTTACCTGACTGGTACTTCGAGAAGGTTTTGGTAGATGGAATAAGGTTTCGGCCTTGAAATAAAGGGTGGCGTTATGATTTCACAGCGTTCTTTTTCCCCGGAGTTGTATAACAGTACGGACGGCGAGTCGTCGGCCATGCTCATTCGCCATGGTATTGTGGTTGATCATCAAGATGAAAAGAAAGCCGATATCTTGATTGTTGATGGCAAGATCGCCGACGTTGCCCCTGATATCTCCAGTTATCCTGCCGGGACGCGCATTATCGATGCCGAAGGCCTGTATGTAATGCCGGGCGGTATTGATGTTCACACCCACTTCAATATTGATGTCGGCATAGCCCGTAGCAGTGATGATTTCTACACCGGCACTCGAGCCGCAGCTTGTGGTGGCACCACCATGGTGGTTGACCATATGGGATTTGGACCCAAAGGATGCAACCTTCATCACCAACTGGCTGTGTATAAAGATTATACCAAGGACACTGCGGTCATTGACTACAGTTTCCATGGCGTGATCCAGCATATTGACGACGAAATCTTGTCAGAAATGGCCGATATGGTCGAGGTTGAAGGCATTTCAAGCTTTAAGTTGTACCTGACCTACGGCTATAAGCTTGATGATGAATCTGTGCTGCGCGCCCTTACTCAGCTAAATAAAGTTCATGCGCTGACAACCGTTCACCCCGAAAACGATGCCGCCATTGCCCTGAGACGAGCGCAATTGCTTGAAGAAGGGAAGACGGAGCCTAAGTATCACGCCGAAAGTCGCCCGCTAGAGTGCGAGGCCGAAGCGATTGCCAGAATGATTAATCTGGCCAAACTGGCAGGGGATGCGCCGTTATATATCGTTCACCTTTCCAACGGGTTAGGCCTGGATTATGTCCGCCTGGCTCGTCAAAACAAACAGCCTGTCTGGGCTGAAACCTGTCCGCAATATCTGTTGCTTGATGAGCGCTGTTACGAGCGCGAAGATGCGCTGAAATTCATTCTAAGTCCGCCGCTGCGCCCGTTCGAGGAGCGCGAAAAACTGTGGCAGGGCCTGATGGACGGCAGCATTGATACCGTCGCAACTGACCACTGCTCGTTTACCTACGGTGAACAGAAGCAGCGCGGTAAAGATAATTTCAGCGCCTGTCCGAACGGTATGCCCGGGGTCGAAAACCGGATGCCGCTATTGTTCTCGGAAGGTGTGATGAGCGGACGAATTAGCCCGCGCCGGTTTGTCGAGCTAACCAGCTACATGCCGGCGAAGCTGTTCGGGCTCTACCCGCAAAAGGGCTGTCTGGCCCAGGGTGCAGATGCTGATCTGGTGCTGTTTGATCCGAAGCAGCAGGTCACGATTACTCACGATTTATTACACGACAACACCGATTATACCCCGTATGAAGATATGAATTGTCTTGGCTGGCCGATGATGACCATCAGCCGTGGACAGGTTGTCGCATGTAATGGCGAATTTATGGGGAAAGCCGGGAATGGCCGCTTTGTTCGCCGCAAACCGTTTCCGCATCAGTAGTTTCTAGTTGCTGATGTTCCAGAAGAAGAATGTGTCGGAAACGGTGTTAGACCACAATTAGAATTCAAGGAGTTAACATGAAACCCACCGCTGTTGTTGCCCTAGGCGGCAATGCATTGCTACGTCGTGGCGACGCGCCAAGTTTTGAAAACCAGTTGGCGAATATTAAGATTGCGGCCAAAGCGATTGCCGAGATTGCCAAAGAGTATCAGGTTGCGATCGTCCATGGTAACGGACCGCAGGTTGGTCTGCTCGCTTTGCAAAACCTGGCTTATGACAAAGTTTCCCCGTATCCGCTGGATGTATTGGGCGCCGAAAGTGAAGGTATGATTGGTTATATGCTGGCTCAGGAGCTGCAGAACCTGCTGCCGGAAACGGAAGTAACTAGCCTGCTTACACGTATCGAAGTGAATGCTGACGATCCAAGCATGTTGGATCCGACTAAGTTTGTCGGCCCGGTTTATAACGAAGAAGAAGCCGGCATCCTGGCTGAAGCCAATAACTGGATCATGAAGCGTGATGGCGATTATGTCCGCCGCGTGGTGCCATCTCCTAAGCCGATTAATATTATCGACAAGAAATCGATTGATACCTTGCTGGATGCTGGCCAGATTGTTATTTGCTGTGGTGGCGGTGGTATTCCGGTTTGCCGAAGCGAGTTTGGCTACAAGGGCGTTGAAGGCGTGATTGATAAAGATTTGGCAGCAACTTTGCTGGCTAAACAGCTAAAAGCCGACAAGCTATTGATCCTGACTGATGCCGACGCTGTTTACCTCGACTGGGGCACAGAGCAGCAGCGCGCACTTCGCGCAACAACACCGGCTCAGCTAAGTGAATATCAGTTCCCAGCTGGCTCTATGGGTCCTAAAGTTGAAGCTGCGGCAGATTTCGCTCAGTTCGGCGGACGTGCCTATATCGGTGCACTTGAAGAAGGTTTGGATGTACTGGCAGAGCGTGCCGGTACCTGCGTTGCCGTTTAAATTTCAATATTCCCTACAGTTGATACCACTCTTATTAAGTCGTTAAGCGCCTGGGTTAACAGGCGCAACGGCTTATTTGAGCTGGTATAACAAAACGAGACGTACCTTCGTCGAACAATTCATATAACTAGGTGCTGTGGGTGAAGGGGGTGATTTGAGCACAAATCGCCGCTACAGCAGCATAATGCCATAAGGGTACGTTTCATCATTTTTACCGACAAAAGGTAGAACATTATGAGCAATTGTCCTAAGGATATGACACTGCCACCAGATCTCACCCTGAAAAAAGGTTCTGGACCAGTTCGTACCAAATTCCCTATCTATTCCAACTCCCTCCCACCTTGTAACCATGCCTGTCCGACAGGAAGCAACATTCAGGAATGGCTGTCACTGGCTCAGTCCGAGCAATACGAAGAAGCCTTTCAGGCACTTATCAAGAATAACCCGATGCCTGCTATCCATGGCCGGGTGTGTTATCACCCCTGTGAATCAGCCTGTAACCGGGCCAATGTCGATCAGGCGGTCAGTATCCATGCTGTCGAGCGCTTTCTTGGTGATCAGGCCCTTGAGAAAAAGTGGCCGGTCAGGTTTGATGCCGAGCCGACTGGAAAGCGGGTACTGATAGTCGGTGCCGGTCCGAGTGGCCTGGCGACGGCTTATCACCTTAAGCGCAAAGGGCACGATGTCGAGATCCGCGATGCGGCACCAATGGCCGGCGGTATGATGCACTTCGGCATTCCGGCTTACCGTTTACCGCGCGATATTCTTGAAAACGAAATTGCCCGTATCGAAGCGATGGGCATCAAAATTGTCCTCAACCATAAAGTTGAGGATTTGCTGGCTGAAAAAGTAAAAGGTCAGTTTGATGCAGTCTTTCTCGCCATTGGTGCCCATGTCGGTCGAGGCGTTGATATTCCCAACGACGATCCCGGCAAGGTGAACGACGCAGTATCTTATCTGCGCGCTATTGAAATGAACACAGCGCCGAAACTGGGCCAACGAGTGGCCGTCTACGGTGGTGGTAATACCGCGATGGATGCGGCACGTACTGCACGCCGAATGGGGGCAGATGTGATGGTGATTTACCGTCGAGATCGAGCCCATATGCCAGCCCATGACTTTGAATGTGTCGAAGCGATGGAAGAGGGCGTGACGTTCCACTGGCAGCGTACGATCAACCAGATTGACGGAACCACGTTTACCCTTGAAAAAATGAACATAGACGAGAATGGTCGTCCGCAACCGACAGGTGTGTTTGAGACGGTCGAAGCCGACTCGCTCATTCTGGCGCTGGGTCAGAATATCGATACCAAGCTGACGGAAGATATCCCGGGTGTCGAACACAAATGGGACGGCACCGTGATGGTGAACGAGCAGATGATGACCGGTTACCAGGGCTTGTTTGCCGGGGGAGACATGGTGCCATGTGATCGTACCGTCACCATTGCTGTCGGCCATGGTAAAAAAGCGGCCGCCCATATCGATGCCTTCCTCAATAAACGTATCTACACCAAAGTGACCAAGCAGCCGTTGATCAAATTCGACAAGCTGCATCTCTGGTACAAAACCGATGCGGATCAAAGTGAACAGCCAGCGATCCCGGTGATCAAGCGGGCAACATCGTTTGATGAAGTAGTCGGCGGGCTGACAGAGCAGGAAGCCTTGTTTGAAGCCCAGCGCTGTTACTCCTGCGGTAACTGTTTCGAATGTAATGGCTGCTTTGGAGCCTGTCCGCACGGGGCGATCACACGCCTTGGCAAAGGAAAGGGATACAAGGTGGATTACGACAAGTGTACCGGGTGCGAAGCCTGTTATTCGCAATGTCCTTGTCATGCGATCGAAATGGTCGCGGCGGAAATGGAGTAGGAGCTGATCATGACTGAGAAAACGAAACTTTCGTCCGAGCAAGTCATGCACACTTGCGACGGAAACGAAGCCGCGGCGCACATTGCCTATCGTGTTAGTGAAGTATGTGCAATTTATCCGATTACCCCTTCGTCCACGATGGCAGAGTTTGCCGATCAGTGGGCAGCGGAAGACCAGCGCAATATCTGGGGTAATATCCCGTTGATTGCAGAAATGCAGAGTGAGGGGGGAGCGGCCGGTACCGTACACGGTGCGTTGCAAAGCGGTGCATTGACAACGACCTTTACTGCCTCGCAGGGGCTAATGCTGATGCTGCCTAACATGTATAAGATTGCCGGTGAGCTTACCTCGGCAGTGTTCCATGTGGCAGCTCGCTCGCTGGCGGCCCAGGGGCTGTCTATCTTTGGTGATCACCAGGATATTATGGCCGCGCGTGGTACTGGTTTTGCGTTGTTGGCTTCTTCCTCGGTACAGGAAGCCCATGACATGGCGCTGGTGGCTCATGCTGCGACTTTGGATGCACGGATCCCCTTCATCCATTTCTTTGATGGCTTCAGAACTTCGCACGAGGTTAACAAGATCAGCCTGATCCCGGATGCTGATATCCGAACCATGATTTCTGATGAACTGGTACGGGCGCACCGCGAGCGTGGCCTGAGCCCGGATTCGCCGTTTATTCGTGGTACGGCACAGAACCCGGATGTTTATTTCCAGGGACGGGAAACGGTTAATCCATATTATGCCAGAACACCTGAAATTGTAGAGGCTTGCATGGACAAGCTGGGCGAACTTACCGGTCGCCGCTACAAACTGATGGAGTTCTTTGGTGCACCTGACGCCGAGCATGTAGTGATTGCTATGGGTTCCGGTGTCGAAACTGTGAAAGAGACCGTTGAATATCTGGTGGCACAAGGCAAGAAAGTCGGTGTGTTGCAGGTACGTTTGTATCGTCCGCTGTCGGCCAAGCACCTGCTTGAAGCGTTGCCGCTAACGACACAAAAAATCACTGTGCTTGATCGAACCAAAGAGCCAGGCGCGAATGCGGATCCTTTGTATCAGGATGTGCTGACTGCTCTTATGGATTCTCTTAATAACAATGGGCAGGATCATTTCGAGAAAATGCCTCGCTTGATCGCCGGTCGCTATGGCCTGTCGAGCAAGGAGTTTACCCCGGCAATGGTCAAGGCGGTGTTCGATAACCTCGAACTGGACCAGCCAAAGCATCACTT
>NZ_JAKRFQ010000161.1 GCF_022347985.1 Photobacterium sp. OFAV2-7 | reverse complement strand
TACTGACTAAAATTTTTACCCATTATTTAAAGATCCTATTCTAGAGCTTCAACTCATTATCATCATTCCATAAACCATAGGAGAGATAGCATCAATTTTCTTTCCGTGCTTGTTCACTATTCTCTCAGCTATTCAAGCAAGAAACGCACTTTATGACCCGGAGGGCAAATATCAAGATATTGAGTTACCTGATCAAATGAACTAACTGATTGAGCTTCAGCCTGACTCGCTATACCACAATCTTTGGCTGATTGAACCTATACCCAAGCGTATTAACATACCAGCACTACAACACAGCAAAATCTTTTTCATCCCGCTCTCCAGTTGTATTTTTAAATCATATTGGTGATATGAAAATTGTAACCAAATAAAACAAAAGTAAAAGCGCAACCGGTTGCATTAACGTGAAGAGCTTCTCATTTCAAATAGTAAGTTTATATTTGAGATTTCAAAAAACAGAAAAAACAATTTAAACCCAATAAGTTTAACTCCCCTTCATAATTGGGATATGACTCGAAATATTAATGCGATAAAAGTATACCCAGAGTAATTCATTGCATAGTGACGCGCAGTTAGAGAATAACACTATGGATTATATCAATAAAAATCAGTGCTAATAATGTTAGGCAATACAGGGCTAACTAATAGTATTGAGCCAGAGAATAATATTGATTACCAACCAACCAATATGGAATAACGAAATGAAAAAGACACTTTTGTCCATACTATGTACCGGTGCAATCCTTGCTACATCTGCGACAGCACAGGCCGCGCCTAAAGGCACTATTTATCTAACATTTGATGATGGCATTGTGAACGCAACGATTCCTGTTGTTGATATTTTAAATGAAGCAGGCGTGAAAGGGACCTTCTATGTCAATGCCTGGCACCTTGACGGTATTGCAGACGAAAACGAAGACAAAGCTCTGGAAGCCCTTCAGTACCTGCTTGATTCCGGGCACGTTGTAGCAAACCATAGTTATGATCACATGGTACATAACTGTGTCGAAGAATTTGGCCCGAATAGCGCAGCCGAGTGTAATGCAACAGGTAACCACCAGCTCAACTCCTACCAGGATCCTGTTTTCGATGCGTCAATGTTTGACAAAAACATCACTGTTATCGAGTCATATATTCCAAACATTGACTCGTACCCGAACTACAAAGGCCATAATTTAGCCCGTATGCCATACACTAATGGCTGGCGAGTAGCGAAGGAATTCAAAAGCGACGGTTTGTGTGCAACATCTGATGACTTCAAACCTTGGGAACCAGGATTTGTCTGTGATCCAGAAAACCCTTCTAACAGTGTAAAAGCGGGTATGGCCGCAACCGATATCCTGGCTAACAAGAACTACCAAATTCATGGCTGGGATCTGGACTGGGCACCCGAGAACTGGGGGATTCCAATGCCAGCGAACAGCCTGACAGAAGCCGATGCATTCTTAGGCTATGTTGATGCAGCACTAAATGCTTGTGCACCAACCACAATCGAGCCTATTAACTCAAAGTCACAGACTTTCCCTTGTGGCACACCGCTGCATGCTGACAAAGTCATAGTCCTGACCCATGACTTCCTGTTCGAAGATGGCAAACGTGGTATGGGCGCGACTAAGAACCTGCCAAAACTGGCTAAGTTCCTCAAGATCGCAAAAGAAGCCGGATATGTATTTGACACAATCGACAACTACACCCCAGCCTGGACAGTCGGCAAGTCCTATGCTGAAGGCGATTATGCAATGCACGACAACATTCTCTACAAAGCGATTGTTGCCCACACCGCACAGGCCGACTGGGCACCATCATCAACTTCAAGCCTATGGGTAAACAGCATGCCACGTACCCTGTGGACTGTTAATGTTAGCTATGTGGTAGGTGATGTTGTTACCTATAAGGGCGAGCGCTATGAAGTGACTTCAGCTCATATTTCTCAGGCTAAGTGGACACCTGATACAGAGCCTACACTGTTCGTTAAGCTATAATCGCACCTGGCTGACAGAGCAACATCAATCCACAGCGTGTATGCCGATGGCATACGCGCTGTGTCTGTTTAGTATATTTTGACTTTATCTTGAAATGACAAACAGCAGAAACAAAAAAGCCTCAGCGTTAGCTGAGGCTTTTTTGTTAAATCTTGGTGCCCGAGGACGGACTTGAACCGTCACTCCCGAAGGAAACGGATTTTGAATCCGTCGTGTATACCAATTTCACCACTCGGGCAGATGCGGGTCATTATACGTATCGAAGCACCATGCGCAAGCATTTATTCAATGCCGGCCATGTATCTGCGCTCGCCTGCTTTATATTTGACCAACAATCACTTAGCAAGGCTAAACATTGTGCAGCAAGACAGTTACCTAAAATAGCTGCGTAACAAACTAAAGCTATCACGAAGCCATAGCTTTTTATTTCCAAAGACAAATTGGTGCGGCCACAGCGATGACAGGAAGCCATGACGTCGACTTATTTGCAAAACAGTGTCCTCACCAATCTTGATCTCAATATAAGGACAAATCACAGTTAAATGAGACAAAGAGGCCTTGGTATGGAGCGTCCGAGGCAGCTGCGACAGAACCCGGGCAACAGAGGCTAGGGTGGCCAGCCTTGTCAACGTCAATAACATGCAGTCTTCCCGGGCGTCGAGATGGATTGCCTCGCCATCCACCTCGATGTCCAGCTGACCCTGAATATTCAATGGCACCATACTAGTCCAGGTTTCGTCCCCGGATACTGATACTGCCATTAAACTTCCAGACCGAATGATCCGGTTTATCACCTGCTCCGCTGGGAACACTGACCTCGACATTATGGAAATCATACGTCAACTCCGCATGCCGCTCAGTCAACTTGTCATAAAGCGCTCCCGCCAAGTCCGGCCAGTTGGTCGTATTCTTCACTTCTTCAGCCATTAGGTTTCTCCTCATTAACTCACAGGGGCCTGAAAATTAAGGATAGCTGCTAAACGTCAATCCAGCGGCTTTTCCCTTCTCATTTCCGAAAGCCAAGTGATTCACGCCATCAACGTTAGTTGTTACACTCCGTCCTGAAGTCTGTTCAGCCGAAACGTTATTATGCGGCCCACTCGCATCCGCGTTGCGGCTTCCTCAGTAGCGAAACAACAGAGCTGACAAACCAATAGAGACGTGGTGAATTGATGAAACAGAAGAAACAACAGGACGTTAAACTGACCAAGCAATATCCGGGGCTTTTTCGCCGCCTGGGGGCATGGCTTTACGACTCTCTGGTCGTGGCTGCCGTACTGATGCTCGCTGGCGGGGCAGCGATGGCATGTGTCGCTATCTTGCTCAACCTCGGCATACTCAACCTCGGCGACTATCAGGATGCGAGTGCCTATCTTACCGAGCACCCTGTTGTAAGCATGTTTTACACGGCTTATCTGGCCCTCGTCATTATTGGCTTCTTCACCTATTTTTGGTGCCGTGGCGGACAGACAATCGGCATGCGGGCCTGGAAGTTGCGGCTGCAAAACAAAGACGGAAGCAATATTCGCCTGACTCAGGCGTTGATCCGAATAGGTACCTCGGCATTTGGCCTCGGCAACCTTCTGGCCCCTTTTAACAAAGAAAAGCAGTCCTTTCAGGATATGATGGCCGAATGCGAAATGATTATGCTCCCTAAGCCAAACTAACAGTATTAAAAAAGGAGCCGACTGGCTCCTTTTCTCTTCTATAGTTTCCGCCTTAGCAGATAAATAGTTATAAACAGGAACACCAGACTCGGGCCAAGTGCACCGATCATCGGATGAAGCCGGTAAACGATACTCATCGGGCCAAACACTTCGTTAGATATATAGAAGGCAAAACCAAATATTACCCCGGAGAGTACCCTTGCCCCCATCGTTACCGAGCGTAGCGGCCCGAAAACAAAAGACAGCGCCAGCAGCATCATAACGGCAATGGATACAGGTTGAAGCGCCTTACGCCAGAAGGCTAATTCATAGCGCGCCGCATCCTGTTTTGACTCTTTCAGGTATGAAACATATTCATATACCCCGGACAAGGCCAGCTCCTCCGGCTTTACAGTAACCACTGCCAGCTTGTCTGGGGTCAGTGTCGTCTTCCAAGGCAGCGTGGCATACTTCGTGTTCGACTGCTGAACATCAGTAATATCGGTAATGGTTACGTCTTCCAGCAGCCATCCTTCCTGCTCATGGTAGGAAGCACTATTGGCAAACCACGTTTGGGCCAACTCATTGTTGTCATCAAACTGCCAGACATTTACCGCATTCAAGTTGCTCTTCTCATGAACCTGGCCGATATAGATATAGTCATTAGCATCTTTGGCCCATACGCCCCGCTGAACAGACAGCATGCTTCCGCCCGATGTCCACAAAGCACGCAGTTCACGGGCCGCCTTCTGCGCTTCAGGCGCACCCCACTGACCCAGTAACGTAACGATGAGCATCAGCGGTACCGCCGTTTTTAGCACCGACAGTCCGATATCCAGCTTGGAATAACCAGCCGCCTGCATCACAACCAGCTCGGAGCTGGATGCCAATGTCCCCAAGCCAATCAACGCGCCAAGCAATACGGCCATCGGGAAAAACATCTCGATATCACGCGGGGCACTGAGCAAAACAAAAGCCAGCGCCTTCCAGAGATCATAAGTGCCCTCACCGACCTTGCGCAGTTGCTCAACGTATTTAATGATCGCCGACAGCCCCACCAAAGTGGACAGCGTCAGCGTCGTGGTAGCGATGATCGTTCGGCCAATGTACAAGTCCAGAATCTTAAACACTAGCCGCGTCTCCTTAATTTCTCTCTCATCTGTCTAACCGGCAAGGTATCCCAAACATTTAACCCCACAGCAATGAGGAATATCATTAAGTTAATGCTCCACAGACCAATGGCCGGCGGTAGCCCCCCGTCTTCAACCGCCGATTTACCGGCACTGATTGACAGAAAGTAAGTCAGATAAATCAATACCGCCGGGAACAGCTTGGCAAAGCGCCCCTGACGCGGGTTCACCGCAGACAACGGTACAACCACCATGGTCAGCAAAGGAATACAGAGGAACAGCGATACCCGCCACTGGAATTCGGCCTTTGCCGCCAGTTCAGGACGCTGCATCAGTTCAAGCGTCGGCAACGCATCCCAGTCGCGGCTTTTCTCGCGTACCGCACGCTGGCCAATCAGCGCCTGATAGCCATCAAACTCCGTTACCGAATAATCAAGACGAGTCGGAAAACCCTCATAGCGTGTGCCTGCCTGAAGATCCAATACCTGACGGCCATCTTCCAGCTCACTGACATAACCCCGCTCTGCCACCATAACACTCGGCCGCATGGTATCCCGCGCGGTAACCTGGGCGACAAAAACATTATGCAGACGGGTACCACTATCGGTGATGTCATCAACAAACACCACGCCTTTACCGTCAGGCGCCGCCTGGAACTGCCCCTTAACCAACAGCTCCAGACCGGAGTCCGCTTCAACCTGCTCCATCACCTTGGTTTCCTGCTCGACAGACCAGGGCGCCAGCCACAGCGAGTTAAAGGCAGCAAACGAGCCTGTGATCACCGCCAGCCATAACGCCGCCTGGATCAGGAACTTATTCCCAATACCCGTCGCATTCATCACGGTGATTTCACTTTCGGCATACAATCGGCCAAAAGTCAGCAAAATCCCGATATAGAGGCTAAGTGGTAACATCAACAATGCCATTGACGGCATATACAGCCCCATCAAGGTCAAGATCAAATCACTGGGAATTGAACCCTCTGTGGCTGAAGCCAAAACTCGAATAAATTTTTGGCTGATAAAGACAAGAAAAAGAACAAAAAGAACCGCGAATTGACTCTTTAATGTCTCACGTGTCAAATACCGAACAATAATCACGCTTTATATACCCATAGAAAACTTGTTTTTTTGCTGGAATCACTATAGTTTTTCGGTTAAGTAGTTATTTTTTAATCTTTCGGCTAAATGTTAACCTGCACTTTAATCCTATACCGAAACGGCGGTCCAGCAAGTAAGTGCGGTATTATCTAACATTTGGCTCTAATTGTCTTTATAGGATGTAGGAGTACGCATGGAGTTCAGTGTAAAAAGTGGTAGCCCCGAGAAACAGCGAAGTGCCTGTATTGTCGTCGGCGTCTTCGAACCACGTCGCCTCTCTCCAATTGCCGAGCAACTCGATAAAATCAGTGACGGCTATATCAGCTCCCTGCTGCGTCGTGGCGATTTAGAGGGTAAGCCGGGTCAGATGCTGCTGCTTCACCATGTACCAAACGTATTATCAGAGCGTGTATTACTGGTTGGTTGTGGTAAAGAGCGTGAACTTGATGAGCGTCAGTACAAGCAAATCATCAAGAAAACTATCAGCACCCTAAACGAAACCGGTTCGATGGAAGCCGTCTGCTTCCTGACAGAACTGCACGTCAAAGGCCGTGATACCTACTGGAAGGTACGCCAGGCAGT
Source organism: Photobacterium sp. OFAV2-7 (assembly GCF_022347985.1). Classification (GTDB taxonomy): domain Bacteria; phylum Pseudomonadota; class Gammaproteobacteria; order Enterobacterales; family Vibrionaceae; genus Photobacterium. The sequence goes on along the minus strand of NZ_JAKRFQ010000161.1, from coordinate 1,018 downwards.
AGAAACGACCAAAGACAGCCTTTACACCTTTAATCAGTTCAAGAGCAACAAGCCGGAAACTCGCCGTCCGCTGCGCAAGCTGGTATTCAATGTCCCGACCCGCCGCGAGCTGTCGCTGGGTGAGCGTGCGATTGCCCACGGTCTGGCTGTTGCCTCAGGTGTGAAAGCCGGTAAAGATCTGGGCAATATGCCACCAAACGTGGCAAACCCTGCCTATCTGGCCTCACAGGCTCGTCGCCTGGCGGATGACTTTGAAACAGTCAGCACCAAGATCATCGGCGAGCAGGAAATGAAAGAGCTGGGTATGACATCTTACCTGGCGGTTGGCCAAGGCTCGAAAAACGAAGCCATGATGTCGGTGATCGAGTACAAGGGCAGTCCGGATCCTGATGCCAAGCCTATTGTCCTGGTCGGTAAAGGACTGACATTTGACTCCGGCGGTATTTCTATCAAGCCATCAGCCCAGATGGACGAGATGAAGTACGACATGTGCGGTGCAGCAACCGTCTTCGGTGCCATGAAGTCGCTGGCCAAGCTGAACCTGCCGATTAACGTCGTTGGTATCCTGGCTGGCTGTGAGAACATGCCGGGAGGCAATGCCTACCGTCCGGGCGATATCCTCACCACCATGTCTGGCCAGACAGTCGAAGTGCTGAACACCGATGCCGAGGGCCGTCTGGTGCTGTGTGATGCCCTGACGTATGTTGAGCGTTTCGAACCAGAATGCGTTGTCGACGTAGCCACCCTGACCGGTGCCTGTGTGGTTGCCCTTGGCAACCACATCAGCGGTTTGATTGCCAACCATAACCCTCTTGCTCATGAGCTGATCAATGCTTCCGAACAGGCGGGTGACCGCGCGTGGCGCCTGCCGATGTCAGATGAATACCAAGAGCAACTGAACAGCCCGTTTGCCGATATGGCGAACCTGGGCTCGCCAGGTGCCGGTACCATTACAGCAGGCTGCTTCCTGTCCCGCTTCACCAAGAAGTATAACTGGGCGCACCTGGATATCGCAGGT
>NZ_JAKRFQ010000160.1 GCF_022347985.1 Photobacterium sp. OFAV2-7 | reverse complement strand
GTGACTTTCCCATCCGGGCAAGTATGTATCTTCGGTCAGGAAAATTGGCAAAAGAGGCCTGGTTTATCAAAGGGGAGCAAAATGCCCGTACTAGTGTGGTGGCGATGACACTGCTCGACCGTATTCAGCCGAGTAAAAAGACTGTCATCAAGTATCAGGAAATCTCTCCTGTAACCCTGGAGGCGAAGTTCTACAACCCGGCTTATTTGTCTCGTAATTCTGTGTCGGGGTTATAGGATGAAACGCTCATCTACTTTGTACGGTTGGCTTAAGTCGGTGTCGCTGATCGCTTGCCTGTTTGTTTCACGACAGGCATTCGCCAGTTCTTTGGATGCGAGCTGGGACTGGATGGTCAGTGTCGAGCATCATGAAACAAGAAACAGCGTATACCTTCCTGATGAACAGGATGAGCAATGGCAATCGGTGAACGCCTTGCTGGATGTCGAACTAGGTTACGAACAGTGGCTTGGAGTGTTGGCGCTAAAAGGGAATGATCTTTATTCTTCCCAGTCCGCTGTTGATCGCGATAGCGAGCTGATCGTCAGGGAGCTGTTCTGGCAGGGTGCAATAGTGCTGGCAGGTACTGACGTAGATATTACCCTCGGCAAGGTGCGGGTGGATTGGGGTGTTGGTTATGGATATCGGCCGCTGGATATTATCAAGCCATATCGTAGAAACCCAGTTGGTATTCAGGTTGAGGAAGGGGCAGGAGTCGCTGCTGCCTCTTATTTTGACGCTAATGGTGAGTGGACGCTAATTTATGCTGATTCTTCCTGGACCACGCAACAGGGCAGCGAGCTGGATCAACTTAATGAACAGCAAGGAGTCGGTATCAGACGTTACGGGCTTGCTGGCGATAGCGAATGGCAGGGAATTGTTTATTACGATGATGTCAGGCGTGGTCTGGTTGGCGGTAGCTGGGTGACTGTTCTGGATGATGCCTGGGAGTTTCACTCTTCCGCGGCGTATCAGAAAGAATATTTTAGCTTCCGGGTGCCAGATTCGTTGCGTGAGCCTGTTATTTCTGACAAAAAGGATAACGGGCTACAAGCGTTGGCCGGGCTGACATGGACCAGTGAAAGCGGGCAGAGCGTGATTTTAGAGTATTGGTATGACAGCCGAAGCTGGGATTATGGGCAATGGCAGCAAGCTTATCGGAACGCTGAACAAATTGATGCCAGTGGGCTGCCTGCAGGATTGAGGCATGCTTACGCCCAGCCTCTACAACATGTCAATCTGGTTAGCCATAACGTGATGTTTCATTGGACACTGGATCCGGTAACCTGGCAGCACTGGGACTGGTCTCGCAATGTATCCTGGCTGCAAAATGTTAAACCGACGTTTGATGTGTTGTTTTCTCCGCAAGACAAAGGGGCAATAATGACTCAGTGGTTAGGCTATTCCGTTCTTGATACCGGCGATGTGCAATTCGACGTTGAGATTGCGGCCCGTTTTTTGACTGGAGACAAACAATCCGTCTACCGAAATTTATCTGATAAGCGTATGATTTTGCTAAATCTTAAAGGACGATTCTGATGAGTCAGAGTGAGTACACAGGTAATCCGTTTCCCTGGCTGAAATCGGTGGCAATCACCAGTGCGTTTTGTTTGGGGATTGCTATTGTCACCTATATTGTGTGGCCGGATAATTTTTATGAAGATCTCGCTGTCAGCTTTGGTTACGGCGCGAGTGCCATCACAACAGCAAGGTTTACCACCTACTTTTTTCCGAGTTTGAGTTACCGCCAGGTGAATGTCTTAACGGTGCTGTCTGCCATGGTGCTTGGTACAGCCAACGCCTTTTTTTGGCTAAGTGGTCCAGATACCTATCAGTCATTAGCCGAAATGAAACCTGTTATTATGCTGGCGTTATTGTTCACGCTTATCTGTTTTTATTACTTTTACTCCTATGAGCAAAAGCTATTGGCCCAGCATGAGATGGAGCAAGTTCGGAGAAAACAGTCTGAACAGGAAAAAGCCTTGGTGCTAAGTCAGTTGCGTCAGCTACAGAGCCAGATAGAACCGCACTTTTTGTTTAATACACTGGCCAATGCTATTGCATTGATCGATCAGGATACCGCCAAAGCCAAGTTGATGCTGGTTCGACTGACTGACCTGTTACATACCAATCTGCACAGAACCCGCGCAGATGTCACGACGCTGGAAGAGGAAATCGGTCTTATTTCGGCATACCTTGATATTCAGCAGATCCGATTGGGTGACAGGTTGAGCTATCAAATTATCAGCAATGATGTGAGTTTGACGTTGCCGATTCCGCCGTTTCTGATCCAACCGCTTGTTGAAAACGCTGTCTATTATGGTATCGAGCCAAAGGGAGAAGGGGGCGCAATTGAGCTGCACATAGAAGAAGACAAACATGAGCTTGTGGTGCAGGTTAAGGATAATGGGAAAGGTATTCAGCCGACGATGTCTTCCGGCGGGAATGGAGTCAGTCTGGAAAATATCCGTGGTAGGTTAGTGTCTTTGTTTGATAATAAGGCCAGCCTGACAATAAAAGAACCTTTAGAGGGTGGGGTGACGGCGACGATCCGCTTACCCAAGGCACAGTTGTTGACATTGCAGGAACAAGGAGAAGTGCATGGGTAAGTTTGCCAAGGCCGTAATTGCAGATGACGAGCCGATCTTACGCCATCATTTGAGCCGGGCATTGGAAGAAGTATGGCCGGAGCTTGAAATTGCGGCAGCAGCGGGCAATGGTGTAGAAGCTCTTGAGGCGATAAGTACTCACCAGCCTGATGTTGTTTTCCTTGATATCAGAATGCCGGAGCTAGACGGAATGGGGGTCGCCAAGGCACTGTCTAAACTGGATAAGACGCCGCATATTGTCTTTACTACCGCCTATCGAGAGTATGCGATAAATGCATTTGAGCAGAATGCACTCGATTACTTGTTAAAGCCGCTTTCGGAGCAACGTCTGGAACAGGCATGTGACAAGGTGAAGGCTCGCCTTGCTGAAAGGGCTGATAGTCATACAGCACAAGGGCAGTTTAATCATGATCAGCTTGGTAGCCTGATTGAACACATTAATCAACTGTCTCAGCCCAAGCCTGCTGAATATCTGAATTGGGTAAAAGCGAGCAAGGGCGATGATATCTATGTTATTTCAGTCGCAGATATCTTGTATTTTAAAGCCGAAGACAAGTATATCTCGGTGTATAAGAAAAATGAGGCAGCGCCAAATGGCGCGGATGAATATGTTATTCGCAGTGCGCTCAAAGAACTGGTGAATCAGCTTAATCCTGAGCACTTTTGGCAGATCCACCGTTCAACGATAGTCAATGTTTCAGCAATCGATAAAGTACATAAAGACTTTACCGGCAGGCTCTCGGTGATGATCGGTAAAAATAAGTTGCCCGTTAGCCGTAGCGCCCAGAATCTATTTAAGGGGTTATAAAATAGGGTTCTGATTGAGTTTTTGTTGAATGAAATCCATAAAACTTTTTGTTTTTAAAGGAACATTACGGTTGAGGGGATAAACGGCATTGATAGGGTAACTCTTATAGTAATCCTGCAGAATGTGTACAAGCTGACCTGACTGAACATAAGGGGAAACCAGCCAGCTAGGCATAAATGAGACCCCGGCATCGGCTAGCAGCATTTCCATCAACCCACACCCGCTATCACCCTGAAAATTCCCAGAGACCTGGACTGTTGTATCGGAGTGTTGATCAGAAAAAGTCCAGGTATTACCGCTTGCTCCCAAACTGTAGACAAGACAGTTGTGTGCACTCAGCTCACTTGGGTGTTGAGGGACAGAATGTTTTGCCAGATAGGAGGGTGAGGCGACAATAATCAGGTCGTCATCACCTAAGTGTCTGGCTATCATCGAAGAATCCTTTAAGTCTCCCAGCCGAATGGCTACGTCTATGCCTTCTTCAACCAAATTCACCATCTTTTCACTGAATTTAAGATCAAGTTGAACCTCAGGAAAAGCCGATAAAAACTCGGGAATAACAGGTGCAATGTACAAAGTACCAAACATTACCGGAACAGATACGCGCAGTTTACCCCGAGGCGTAGCTATTAAAGAACGCGCTTCGCTTTCGGCCTCTTCAAGGTCTCGTAAGATACCAACCACCCGTTCATAGTAATTTTGCCCAGCCTCCGTAAGACTGTGAAGGCGACTTCCTCTTACAAGTAACTGCGTACCAAGGTTCGATTCCAGAATCGCGACTCGCTTGCTGATTGTTGACTGGGTGGTGTTTTCCTCCCGGGCAACAGCCGAAAAGCTCCCCGTCTCAACAACTCGTACAAATGAACGCATTGCAGTGAGTGTATCCATTTTCTCTGCTATTCCCACTAAGAATACCCAGTATTCAAATTAACATAGATTTAATACTGGCAGGAATGATTTATCGTCATTAACAAAGGTGCACCCAATGGGTGTTGACTAAACTCAACTAGATTTACGGATGCTTACCGTGCGCAAGAGCCGTAAGGAGAACACAAAATGAATACACAACCACTACGCATAATCCATCGTAATGATCTCCCGGTGGGTGGTTTTGCGGGCATCGTCGAAACCCATATGGTGAAGAGCCCGTTGATTTGGAAAGATGCAAAGAACCGTAAAGACATCAGCCATGGTTTGGGGGATTTCATTTACCTTGCGAGCGGCTATTTTAAGCCAAATGAAGGGGCGCCTCTGCATCCACATAATGATGTTGATATCGTCAGCGTTATTTTGAACGGTGCTGTCGGGCATAAAGGTAGCCTGGGAGACGGGACCGTTATCGAAGGTCCCGGTGTTCAGGTTCAACGTGCAGGTACAGGTATGCAACATGCCGAGTTCAGTATGAATAACACCAAAGCTGAAATACTGCAGATCTGGTTTTTGCCACCAGAAACCGGGCTGGAGCCAGCCTACCAGAATTTTGCCTTAAAACAGGGAGAGCTTGCGACTGTATTAGGTGGCAATGGTGGCGAGAGCTTCCATAGCAATATGGTCTGTCAGGTTGGTTACATTGCAAAGGGGCAGACAGTTGACTGTGAACAGCCATTTATCGCCATGATCACTGAGGGAACGGCTAAGGCTAATGGTGTGTCAGTTCAAGCTGGTGATCTTATTGAAGGTGATTCACTGGAACTTAAGTCAGATGACGATTTTGGTTTGGTTTTGATAAAGAGCAAGTAAAGAAGAGGTGACCTATGAAGAAGTTAAATGTACTTGCAGTCAACGTGATAGCTGCACTCTCTTTGGGTACTGCCAGCCAGGCAGCCATTGCCGGGGCTCAGCCTGTATCAGCAAGCATTCTTGAGTTTGCAGAGAAAAACACATTGTTTGTGGCCGACTCTGATGGCGGGCAGATATTTGCCTATACCTTGCCAGATGTGAAACCGGCGAAAACGTCAATGAGTTATAACCTTGAGGGAGCTGGCACTCAAATCGCCAAGTTGCTGGGAGTGGATAGCCATTTACTGAACTATCATGACATTGCGATTCATCCAGTCAGTAAAGAAGCCTATATTTCTTTGTCGATCCAACAAAAGGGAAAGCGGACGCCTGTTATTATTCGTGCCAACCAGGCTGGAGTAATCACCAAAGTAGATTTGAAGTCACTGCCGAATACAGTAAAGAAATTAACCAAGACTGCAACCGACGGGGTGAAGTTCTGGCGTGATATTCCCGCATCAACATTAGGAATAACCGATCTGGACTATGTGAATGGTTCACTTTATGTATCCAGTTTGTCCACGGGTGAGTTTTCTTCAACGTTGCGGAAGATTGCATATCCCTTTGATAAAGCCTCGACCACTTCACATGTCGAGATTTATCACACCGTCCATAACCAGACTGAGACAAGAGCACCGATTCGGGCGATGACAGTATTGGATTTGGATGGAGAAGAAACTGTTGTCGCTGCTTATACCTGTACCCCACTGGTGACGATACCGACAAGCAAACTTAGCGATGGTGCTCACGTAAAAGGCAAAACTATTGCAGAGCTGGGCTATGGCAATACGCCGTTGGATGTCGTTCATTTTACAGCTCAGAATGAACAACAGAAGATGGAAGATTATGTGCTGGTATTACATAAAGAGCGCAGCGCTGATTTAATACGTGTAGCAGATATCGCAAATGCTAATAAGCAGCAAGGTCTTTCTACGCCTGAAATGTGGGCTAAAGCCGGTGTTGCCACGCGCCCGGTACCGCTGGCGGGTGTGCTTCAGGCTGCTGATCAGGATGAACAGTTCATCGTCACGTTAAAAAGAAATTTGGTGACGGGTGACATGGACTTAGTTTCGTTCCGCAAAGGGGCATACTTCCGTCTGAATGACTTTATCAGTGAGTATAACTTCTCCAACTATAAATATATTCCTGAGCAGGAAATGTTCAGGAACTTTCAGAATCTATTGAAAACTGATGCAGGATATAGCGACCTTGTTCGTTAAAGGAGAGGAATATGAGAGCTGCTTATCTGTTTAGCCTGGCTATTGGGTTTAGTATTTTTTCATCTATGGCTTTTGCTTCAACCTGCGAGTCAGTAGCAGAGAAGGCACATGTATCAGCAGTCTACCCGACTGCTGATAGACTTCCTGAGAACCTGCTTCGATTTTATGTGTATTTTTCTAAGCCAATGCAGCGTGAGGATATTTTATCTTCAGTCTATTTAGAAGATAAGGAGGGTAAAAGGCTGCAAGGTGTGTTTTTGGATAACAAATTTGCACTCTGGAGTACAGACAGTTCACGCCTCACATTACTGTTTGACCCGGGTCGTGTGAAAACAGGTCTGGTTGCTCATAATGCTATGGGACGGGCTCTGATACCCGGTGAAGACTATCAGTTAGTTATCGATACTATGGCAATGGATGCAGACGGTTGTCACTTAGAACAGGAATACCGGAAGCCTTTTAAAGCCGTAGAAGCTGATTATGAAGTGCCTGATGTGGAGAAGTGGGTTATTCATAACCCTAATAAGGGCTCAACCGAAGCGTTGGCTATTGAGCTTAATGGCAAGATGGATCATGTTTCGCTCGCATATCGTATCAGAGTGAAAGATCAGAAGGGGCAAACTATTTCAGGAAGTATTGAGCTTTCAGAGCAAGAACAGAAGTGGTTATTCTACCCGGATATAGCTTGGGACCAAACTCAGTATCAGCTAGTTATTGATCCTGTTTTAGAAGATGTTGCGGGCAACAGAATAACAGGGTTATTTGATCAGCCCTCACTAGCAGCCGAAAGTGCAGCTCAGAAACAATGGGTGAGTATCCCAATACGTTTTGATAATTAAAGCTATTTTAAGAAAGTTAAAAAGAAGTCTCTGAAGGCTTCTTTTTACATACGCACGTGTTGCATAACCTTGCTAAGTTTTTGCTAGGTGAACTATTCAATGAGAGTATTTCAGATAAGGTGAAAATTTGTTATGTTGATGCACGAATTTGCTATCGCTAACATTGATAAGAAATATTAGCTGTTTAGCTTTTTCCTCCAAACTACCTGGTTATCCTCGATACATTCCTCAAT
>NZ_JAKRFQ010000159.1 GCF_022347985.1 Photobacterium sp. OFAV2-7 | reverse complement strand
AGCTCGCGGATCCGGTCTGCAATGATAATCGAGTCATTGAGTGAGTAGCCTAAGATAGCCATCACTGCTGCGAGCACAGTCAAGTTGAACTCCATCTGAGTCGCGGCAAAAAAGCCAAGCACGAAAATCACATCATGGGCTAGCGCAAACAGCGAGCCCGAGGCTAGTCGCCATTCAAAGCGGTAGCTGAGGTAGCCCAGAATACACAATACCGCCACCAACAGCGCCAAACCACCTTGCTCAGCCAGTTCCTGACCCACTTGCGGACCAACAATACTGGTATTTAATACACTGATCTCTGTCGCCAACGGGGCAAGAAGCTGATCGATAGACGGTGCTTGTTCAGAATTTTCCGGAACGGCATAACGCAACACCCAGCGTCCCTGCTCGCCGGCTGACACCACACTCACTTCCTGGTTAAGGCCTGCTTGTAGCAGTGGCTCAATTTCACTGCTGGTGATTGCCGGATTAAGCTGGATCTCGCTAACGACACCACCGGTAAAATCCAATCCCCAGTTTAATCCCCGGCTTGCTACCATAAATATCGAAATAACCATCAACAAAACAGACACGATGCTGGTGAAGTGTCGCCACTTGGTTGCATTTTTTATCATAAGACTCATCACTTAAACCCTCACTTCGCGGCTAGCATCACGTCCCCACACCAAGTTGATAATGGCGCGGGAAGCAAAAATTCCAGTAAACATACTGGTCAACAGTCCTAGCCCCAGTGTCAGGGCAAAGCCCTGAATCGGGCCGTTTCCTATGGCATACAACACGACGGCTGTAATCATCGTGGTAAAGTTGGCATCAAATATCGTGCTAAACGCACTACTAAAGCCACGATCTATCGCCTGGGCAAAACTACGCCCTTCCTTCAACTTGTCCTTGATCCGTTCAAAAATAAGCACATTGGTATCAACAGCCATACCGACAGTCAGCACCAAACCCGCAATACCCGGCAGTGTCAGTACTGCCCCCGGGATCAACGCCATCAATCCAAACAGCATCACCATGTTTGCCACTAGAGCAACGTTAGCCACCCAGCCAAGTCGACGGTACCAAGCCGCCATAAACAGCAGGGTCATCCCTAGCCCCAGAGCAAGTGCCGAAAACCCATTTTCGATATTTTCCGCCCCCAGTGTCGGACCAATTGTCCGCTCTTCGACAATCGTCACCGGAGCAGTCAGCGAGCCGGCTCGCAACAGCAAGGCCAGTTCCTGGGCATCCTGAATAGACCCCGCCCCAGTGATCCGGAAGCGATTTCCGAGCTGGCTCTGAATGGTCGCCACACTGATAATACTGCTGGTTTGTTTGGCATTCCCCTCACTATCACGACTGTATTCACTGAATGCCGTTGCCATCGGCTTGCCGATGTTGTCGCGTGAAAAATCAGACATCATTTTCCCGCCGGCATGGTCAAGAGTAATGTTCACCTCTGCCGTCCCCATCTCGCCAAAGCTGGCACGGGCATCAACAATATGATCTCCGCCCAGCACCGGTTTGCGTGCAACTCTCACCGGCCTGCCGTCTTTGTCCTTCATTTCCATGGTGCTACCGGTTCCCGGTTCTTTGACCGCATAGAAGGCCAGGCTAGCTGTTGCCCCAATAACACTTTTAGCGGCCGCGGGATCCTGTACGCCAGGCAGTTCAATCCGAATGCGGTTCTCTCCCTGTCGTTGCACCAAGGCTTCAGTTATACCGAGCTCCTCGATACGGCTTCGCATGGTTTGCAGGTTTTGCTGAACCGTGAGATTTCGCAGTGCGGTTTTCTCATCGTCTTTCAGAACCAGCTTTACGCCCGCTCCGCTGGCATTGGTTAGCTGCCAGTGCGGATAGCTTTGGCGAACAAACTGGCGTACCGCACTATTTGCTTTGGCATCTGGCAGGCGGACTATCAACGTATCCATGCCTGAAGCCTCGACGCGAGCGCCTCGGATCCCGTCCTGACGAAATTGCTGGCGAAGCTCATCACTAAGCTGTTCGCCTTGTGCCTTGAACACTTGATCAACATCTACATCAAGCAGAAACTGGACGCCACCGCGTAAGTCCAATCCCAGTTTAATCGGGGCAAAGCCCATACTCTGCAGCCACTGCGGGGCTGCAGGTTCCAATGCCAATGTCAGTACTGACTTGTCGTTGGCCTTATCATTTATAAGATCAGCCAGCACTGTTCTTGCTGCAGTCTGCTGACTGTCATTGTCTAGAACAACAGTAGTTTTGCCATCTTGCTGTTCAATACGTTTGACGGCTATTCCTTCATTAGTAAGCTGCTGCTGGAGTACCAGAACCAACGGGAGCTTCGAATTCGACGCGGCAATTTGCACGGCAGCATCCTCCCCATACCAGGTTGGAATTGCGCTGAGCAGCATGATCATAACGGTAACGACCAGCACCACGTATTTCCAAGCCGGATAGTGGTTAAGCAGCCGCTGTTGATTGGTTTTTCTCATTAGTAATGCACCATCTTTTCACCAGTGATAGAACTGGTGAAATAACAATCTGTCCTGAGTACACGACAATAGATTGCGGCAAGGCATAAGCTCGCAGCAACTTACTCGATGTAAACTCAGTAGGAGCCAGTCATTCTTGACATCAAACGGCCTTGGCCGACAGTGCCGAACGCTGGTTTAGGATCAGACAAGTCAGGTTTCTTGCTATAGCCAGCAAGACCCATCCGCAACTTGCGCTGATCAAGATTTCTCAGGTGCGGAGAAAAGGAGGTTGATAGATGGTGTAGGTGAGATTAGTCTCTTTCCAACCCGAAATTCGACACGAGGGCGGATTTGTATTCAACATCCAATTAAGGCTATCACTGAAGTTGACACAATAACCAACGACCAGAGAAGGTGCCGGTTCGACCGGTAATTCTATCGCCAGTTGATAAAAGGGCTGCACTTCTTCCGGATCATGGTGTACCAAACTGGCCATACGTGAAGAGTTGACCAATGCCGGGTCATAATCGCGATGTTCAGTGGAGTGTTGTTTTTGAGGCTGCGAACTGCCCTGCTGGAACTTGGACTCAGACTTAATCTCGGGCTTAGAACTGTGGTGCTGGGAAAAATCCCACACAAGCGTACCTTGTTCCGTCGCCGCCTGACTGCTGTCGGTATGAGCACTGGCATCGTTCAGAACAAGCTTGGAAGATTCGGTAACATGCTGACTGACACTGGCAGGCAACGCCAAGCGAATAACCGCTTGATCGGTTTCGGCATGAGCAAGCGAAGCAACGCCCAGACAGAACACCAACATTATTGCTCGAAATAAACTCGCCAGCATATATTCAACATCATAAATAAGAACCGAAACATCATAGGATGCCAACTGTAATTGCACAAGGGATTATTTGCCCTTGATCACACTTTCTATTTCTAGCCGCCGCTAAATAGCCATTGAATGTTAAAGGTTTGATCGTTATATTTCATCAACATACTGCATTACAGGGAAGCTAACACATGACAAGCAAACACATCGCATTTATCGGGCTCGGCACTATGGGCTTCCCAATGGCCGGACACCTGGCTAATGCTGGCCACCAAGTCACTGTCTATAACCGTACAATAGCCACAGCAGAAAAATGGGCGGCGCAATATGACGGTAACATCGCCCTAACGCCGGCAGAAGCGGCGAAAGATGCCGAATTTATTTTCACCTGCGTGGGTAATGATGAAGATGTCCGCCAGGTCTATAAGGCAGCCGATGGGATTCTGTCCACTGCCAAACAAGGAGCAATCCTTATCGACAACACAACAGCATCGGCCGAAGTTGCGCGCGAAATTGCCCAGGCGGCCTCGGAAATCAATACAGCTTTTCTTGATGCCCCGGTATCAGGTGGCGAGGCCGGTGCGGTCAATGGCTGTCTGACTGTTATGGTCGGTGGTAACGAGGATGTCTTTGCAAAAGCAAAACCAATCATTGACTGCTTTGCCAAAGCAACCACTTTGATGGGCGATGTCGGTTACGGCCAAATCACCAAGATGGCCAACCAAATCTGTATAGCCGGAGTGTTACAAGGGCTGTCAGAGGCCATTACACTTGCCAAATCAGCTGGCCTTGATATTGAAAAGATGACAGATGTGCTCAAGCATGGCGCAGCCGGATCCTGGCAGCTGGAAAACCGCGCTGTCACCATGGCCGAAGACAAGTTTGACTTTGGATTTGCGATTGACTGGATGCGCAAAGATCTTGGTATTTGCTTTGAGGCCGCGGAAAAGCTGGGTGTCGACTTACCGCTCGCCAAGCAAGTCGACGAAAAGTACAGCGAACTTCAAGAAAGAGGCTTCAACCGTGCCGATACCTCTGTCTTAATTAAACAGTTCGATAAATAATCGTCACTGAGTGACAGTCATACAGGCTGGCCTCTGCCGCTATTAGGAAGCAGATACCAGCCTGAACTCCAATAAGTGCGTGCAGGCAGCCTCGTTTCCTGACCTTCGCCGGAACGGGTTGCATGGTTAGCTCCATAGTCAAAACAAGCTAAAAATAGCTCCCCACAGACGGTCATTTGCTTCACGTTTCTCCTCAACATCACGCATCGCTTCATGAGTCGGTGTAAATTCTTGATATCGAGGTATCTGGTTATCTTTTTCTGACGAAGGCCCTGTCCGAAAACTAAAAGCAACATCTTCTTGCTTCTCACGCGTTTCCGTCGCGGCCTCAGGCGCGATCTCCTGACTAAACTCTGGTTGCTGGCTAAGCAATGCAGCATCATTCAAAAAGGTTTCTGCATAGCTCTGGGCTGATTGTAACCAGAGGCTAACTGCTAGTAGGATGACAATAGCCCGCATTGTATTAACCTGCCTATTATTTATCTCTGTCAATGACGCCATAATAAAACACTGTATTATACATTATCAAGGCATAAAAAAACCGCCATAGATATGGCGGTTTTTCTGGAAGGTGCAGAGTTACAGGCTAACAAAAATCCCTGCAAGTGCCGCACTCATCAGGTTTGCCAGCGTAGCAGCAAGTACAGCCTTAAAGCCCAGGCTCGCTACATCACCGCGACGCTCTGGCGCCATCACACCAATAGAGCCAATCTGAATGGCAATTGAACCGATATTTGCAAAACCACAAAGGGCAAAGGTAATGATGACCTGGCTTTGAGAAGACAGCGTTTCTTTGACATTAACAAAATCAAGGAAAGCAACAAATTCGTTCAGGATCATCTTCTGACCGATAAAAGCACCAGCCTGAAGCATTTCACTCGCAGGTACGCCAATGATGAATGCCAGTGGCGAGAAGATATACCCTAAGATGGCCTGCATCGTCAGGCTTTGAACACCGACCCATTCACCCACCATCTCAAGACCGGCATTGGCCATGGCAATAACACTCACAAAAGCAATCAGCATCGTACCAATCGCTACTGCGACCTTCATACCGTTCATCGCACCGGCTGCCAGTGCATCAATCGCGTTACTGTGATCGCTTTTAGCCATTTCAATGTCAGCTTGTTCTAGTGCCTTGCCCTGCTCCGGAACCAGAATCTTAGCCATCAGCAGACTACCTGGTGCCGCCATAAAACTTGCTGCAATCAAGTATTTCAGATCGACACCCAACCCCGCGTAACCGCCCAAAACACTACCTGCGACAGATGCCATACCACCAGTCATCACGGCAAATAGCTCAGAGCGTGACATTTTAGGGAGGAAAGGCTTCACCAGTAGCGGTGATTCACCCTGAGAAAGGAAGATGTTGCCTGTAGCAACCAGAGATTCTGCACGGCTTGTACCCAACGCCTTTTGAATACCACCACCGATCACTTTAATGACCCATTGCATGGCACCAAGATAATAAAGAAGGGAAATCAGAGCACTGATGAAAATAACGAGAGGAAGGACGCGGACTGCAAAAATAAAACCGGAAGTAGCTAGGTCACCAAACAGGAATTTTATTCCTTCATCGGCAAAACCCAATACGCTGGCGATGCCACTGCTCATGGCTCCCAACATCATTTGCCCTACCGGTACATACAATACCAAAGCGGCAAAACTTGCCTGTAAAATTAACGCTCCACCGACAGTACGCCAGTTGATTGCCTTACGGTTTTCAGATAGCGCCCAAGCGCATACTACCAGCACAAAAATACCGGCCAAACTAATTAACAACTGCATTATTTCGTCCTGTTGCTTCTAATAAATGGGATGCCGAAATATGAAGGTGTTACTGCCTGCTGCAATAGAGGAACCACTGCTCTCAGGGAGAAAGCAAAATAGGAGGGTTCTGAACGAGAATGTTCAGGAAATGGTGTGTCCGCCCATATATACAACATACAAGTCACCTTGATAACAAGCTAAAATAACGCCGGTCCAACTCCGTGGGTCGTTCACATATCCATGGTGACAGCTTGTAACTAAGGTGGCTGAACTCGATGGTTCTGGCCGGAAGCGGAGTATATAGAGATATAGATCACATTAACAACCCGAAAGCGGCTTTTTTTTGTGATCCAGATTTGATTGCGTATGAAGTAGGCAATTATTGCAGAATATGGTTTTATTTCTGCCAGCCAAGGGCCCGTGTGATTCCGTACGCGCAAAAACAACAAGAAGGGTATCATTCCCCTCTTGCTGCTTTAATCATCTGTCCAAAGATTTAGAACTTGTAATCGACAGAAAGGACAACTTGTTGAGAGTAATCAATCTTGGTGTTGTTCTCGCTGTAGTCCTGATCTAGGTAGCGGTAGGTCAAGTCTGTTGACCAGTTATCATTGATTTCATACATCGCGCCCACTTGTCCGCCCCAAACGAAATCCGACGAGCTTTCACCGGCAATCTTGCTGTCCGCAACACCTGCCGATACACCTGCGAACAAGTTAACCTGCTGGGCAACAGGAACCAGATAATCATAAGATGCCAGGAACATATTCTGTGATGACTTATCCATATAGCTGTATGTACCCATCACACGGTGATGATCATTTATGATGGCGCCACCACGTAGCTGATAAGTTGCATCTTCACCATTTTGGGCAGATTCACCTTTGATATTATCTTCCTGATAACCAACACCCGCACCAACGAACCAGTCAGTGTCGGCAGCGAAAGCCGGCATTGCCACAACAGAAGCCAAAGTAATGGTTGAGATAACGGCTAGTTTTTTCATCAGTGATACTCCTAAATGTCTTTATGCCAAGGGCGAAGCTTTTTCTCATGGCCCTTCGTTTTGTTGATGGCTAATCTACACCGCTTTACTGAACCCAACCTTAAAATAGAAAACAATGTTTTATATCTGAACTCTTGCTGAACACAGGCTCTTTCTTGAGGTTAATTATTGTTACTTCAAGTTTCATACAGCATCGAAGGAGCGGTATAGTTCTGCTCTGTTAAGTGATTTATTTTGCAGGATGTCTTTAGGAAAACTGTGTTCAGAATTGACTATCTGTTCGCGCAAGGCATAATTTGCAGATAAGAAATAACAGGCGGCTCTCGATGGCAAACGCTCGAATTCAGACGTTACTAACTTCCCCTTGTCAGGCTTGGATAGCCACGATTGC
>NZ_JAKRFQ010000158.1 GCF_022347985.1 Photobacterium sp. OFAV2-7 | reverse complement strand
TCTTTCAGCGAGCGTATCAAGGTGGCTTGAATAGTTGCCTAGCGATGCCTGCAGGCGTTCAAACACCACGGGGTTGAGGATATAGTCGAAAATCCCGCTGTGCATGGCAGTGCGCAGGGTATCGACCTCCTTGGCTGCGGTCACCAGTATGACATCGGTGCTGCTGCCGCTGGCTCGTAATTCGCGGAGCAGTTCCAAACCGGTTCCCGTCGGAAATTGGTTATCAAGCAGCAGCAACTGAGGCTTGAGGACCTCGACCAGATCACGGGCCTCATCCAGTCCGTGGGCAATGCCGATAATCTCGAATCCTTCAATTTTATCGACAAATCGTCGCTGGATCTCGGCAATTTGCTGGTCATCTTCAGCAATGACGACAGTGATCGGTGTTCCCATTATACGTCCTCTTTTCCATGTTCAGTTGCGGGTTCCCGGAATGCTTTCGGCAGGTAGACGGTAAACCGGCTGCCTTCGTTCTCGGCTGGCTCTACAGTGATCATGCCGCCCAAATGATCGACGAGGTTTCTTACCAGATCGAGGCCAATTCCGTGGCCTTGCGTATTTTTGGTGGTATAGCCGCGGGTAAATATTTTGTCAGCCTCGTCTGCCGTCAGTCCTGCTCCCTGATCATTGACTTCGAAAATCAGCTCTTTGCCAAAATCAGACAGGCTAAGGCTGACTGTGCCCCCCTTGCCATGGTGCGCCAGTGTTGCCTCAAGGGCGTTGTCGATCAGATTGCCTAAAATACTGACCAACTGCTCGCGGGGTAGTTGTTCGGGCAGGGCTGACATCTGGCTGTCTTCATCAATATATACCTCAAGTCCCAGCTCTTTGGCCCGGTTGTATTTGCCGAGCAGGCAACCGGCCAGAATACTGTCTGAAGTTACCTTCATTAGATGTTGAATAAAGGCCTGATGGCTGGAGGTTTCCTGGCCGATCACTGCCAGCGCTTCGTCTTTGGCATCTATCTGGATCAGTCCGGCAATCGTGTGAAGTTTGTTGTTGTACTCGTGTGACTGGCTGCGCAGGCTTTCGGCGTATTGCTGAATACGGGTGAGCTTACGGCTGACCATGTCGAGCTCATTCTTAAGGCGAAAGCTCGATACAACGCCGGTGACCACGCCGTCTTGCAACAAGGGGATCCGGTTGGCGATGAGGTTATGATCATGTAACCACACTTCCTGATCGAACTGCGGTTCGCCTTTTTCCAGCACGTCGAGCATGCCGCTATCCGGCAATACATCCTGGATATGACGACCTATATATTGCTGCTCTTCGGGGAGCTTAAGCGTTTTGATGGCGGCATGGTTAAAGGTGGTGATATGACCATCGTGGTTGATGGCAACAATCCCCTCTCGTACGGTTTCCAGGGTGGCATTTCGCTCACGGAACAGGCGGCCTATTTGCTCCGGTTCGAGGTTGAAAATGGCCTTCTTGAAGTGGTTGGCGAACAAGATGGCCATGACCACGCTAAACAAGAAAGCAATGGTGATAGCAACGAGCATAGAGACTCTGTGGTGGCCGACAATGGTATCGACGGTATCCAGCATATAGCCGACAGAAACGATCCCGATGATAGTCGTTCCATCCTGCTCGAATATCGGGGCTTTCCCCCTCATTGACCAGCCTATACTGCCTTTGGCCTTCGATACGTATGCCTTGCCGTGGATAAGCGCTGGTTCGTTGGTATCACCGTCATCGTCAGCCATCGATTTGCCGATACGAGCAGGAGAAGGGTGAGCAAGGCGAATACCGTTTTTATCACCAAAGACAACGAATCGAGCCTTGGTCGATTCAGCCAGTCGGAGACTCAGTGGTTGCAAAAATGTTGTGTTCTTTTCGGTGATGGCCTGAATGACATCCGGTGACGATGCAATGGACTGCGCGACACGCATTGCCTGCTGGCCAATTTGCTCATCCAGAACGTTATCGAGGTAGCGAATGGTGAAATGCCCCAGCACACCGGTCTGAAGTATTGCGATTATACCTAGAATCAACACCATACGTGTTTTTAGCCGAAGATGGCGTAATGACAGAAACTGCGTCATGGTAACTGGTGATATCCTTCCACCCATATTCCTTGTTACAGGCAGTGTACCTTTCTTGGCGTCTGGGTGCTGTGAACATTATGAACAAAATTACCAATAAGGACCTTATTCACATTAATTTTACAATCTTTTAATAAATCGGGCGCGGGCATAACGTTAATGGTGAAGGAACAAATCACTATTAATGAGGAACCATTATGCTAACTCAGTTTATTACCCGTAAGCGTGTATCCGTATTAGCAGCTGTCATTGCGTCGGCAATGAGTGTAGGGACAGCACAGGCAGACGTTGATTCCATTCACTTCCTGGTACCTGGTGGTGCCGGCGGTGGCTGGGATAGTACCGCTCGCGGGACCGGCGAAGCGCTGGCAAAGTCAGAGCTGGTAGATAAGGTTTCATACGAAAATATGTCTGGCGGTGGTGGCGGTAAGGCTATTGCCTACCTGATCAAGACTGCCGAGCAGTCGCAAGATACCCTGATGGTGAACTCGACGCCGATTGTGATCCGCTCTCTTTCCAAAGTTTTCCCACAATCGTTCCGAGATCTTACGCCAATAGCTGCCACTATCGGTGATTATGCCGCGTTTGTGGTGCCTAAAGACTCAAAATATCAGTCCTTTACCCAACTGGCAGAAGACTACAAGAAGAACCCGCGCTCGGTGTCGGTAGCAGGTGGCTCATCGCGTGGTGGTATGGACCACTTGGTTGCCGCGCTGGCATTCAAGGCGGCAGGTGGCGAGCCGCGCAAGGTGAAATACCTCGCCTATGATGCTGGTGGCAAGGCCATGGCCGGTTTGCTGTCAGGTGAAACACAGGTGTTGTCGACGGGGCTTAGCGAAGCACTGAGCCTGGCAGAAGCCGGTGAAGTGCGGATCCTGGCGATGACAGGTGAAGAGCGCTCGAAAGTCGCCCCGGATGTTCCGACACTGAAGGAGCTGGGTTATGACGCCTCATTCGTTAACTGGCGTGGCTTCTTTGGCTCACCAGAGCTAAGTGACGAGCAGGCTGCCGAATATGCTCAGGTGTTAGAAAACATGTATGACACCAACGAGTGGGCTTCGGTACGTGATCGCTATGGCTGGACCGAAATCTTTAAGCCTCGTGAAGAATTTGAAGCCTTCCTTGTACAGCAGGAAAAAGAAATCGGTGGCCTGATGAAAGAGCTAGGCTTCCTAAACTAATTGCCGTAGCGCAGTGAGGCTTTTGCCCCTGCGCTTTTTTTCTTCCTAACTTCTCCATTTCTATCTGTTCACTGTGAGGGATCACCCATGACAGTAACCAAAGATCATATCGGTGGTTTGGTATTTCTATGCTTTTCCGTTGCATACGGCTTTTATGCCAATCAAATTGCCTTGTTTCCCGGCGATGAATACGAACCGTTTCATGCCAAAACCCTGCCGACGGCGCTGGCTGTGCTGGGCATCTTGTTCTCTATCCTGCAGCTGGCTACTGCAAGCAAAGATAGCAAGGACCGACTGAGTCTGTTCGGGTATGACTTCGTACTGGTCGCCAAGTTACTGGTTTTGATGGTGCTGTTTGCGATCTCTTTGGAATGGCTGGGCTTTATGATATCGACAGCCTTGTTTCTGGGCGGCGGTTACTGGCTGCTTGGCGAGCGGCGGCCCAAGACTCTATTTCTGGCGTCTGTGCCCTTTGCCGTGGGTTTTTGGTTTGTCCTAACTCAGCTGCTTGATATTTATCTGGCGCCCGGACGCTTCTTTAACACTTTCATCGGAGGGTAAGACAATGTTTGATGGAATGATGTCAGGGCTGACAACAGCAGTTATGCCCTTCAATCTGCTGATGGTGATCGTCGGATGTTTTGCCGGAACCTTCATCGGTATGCTGCCTGGGTTGGGGCCGATATCAGCGATTGCGCTGATGATCCCGATCACCTACGGGCTTGACCCTTCTTCCGGTATTATTTTGATGGCCGGGGTGTATTACGGTGCGATTTTCGGTGGCTCTACCTCGTCGATCCTGATTAATGCACCGGGCTGTGCCAGTACCGTGGTTACCGCGTTTGACGGCTATCCGCTGGCGCAGAAGAAGCAGGCCGGTAAGGCGTTGGCACTGGCAGCCTATTCGTCGTTTACCGGCGGGACAATTGGCGCACTGGTTTTGCTCTTTGCCGCACCGGCGCTGGCCAAGGTGTCACTGAGCTTTCAGTCGAGTGACTATTTTGCCTTGATGATATTGGGTCTGACGGCAGTGGCAGCCTTCTCCGGCAAGGGGCAGGTACTGAAAGCGCTGATGATGACAGTATTCGGCCTGATGATTGCCACCGTCGGGATCGATGTGATGTCCGGCATCCCACGCTTTACTTTCGATAATGTGGATTTGATTGACGGCATCAGCTTCTTGTTGCTGGCTATGGCGACCTTTGCCCTGACGGAAGTGGTGATGACGGTTCTTCGTGGCGAGCACAAGCAGGAAGAGCCACAGATGGACATGGACTCTCTTGGCAGCATGAAGCTGAGCAAAGAGGAAGTGAAGCATGTCGCGCCGACGGTTGGGCGTTCGTCTTTCTTCGGTTTTCTGGTTGGTGTACTGCCGGGAGCCGGGGCAACGATCGCTTCTTTCCTAAGCTATGGGATGGAGCGGAATCTGGCCTCGAAGGAAGAAAAGGCCAAGTTCGGTAAAGGAGCCCTGCGCGGCCTGGCAGCGCCGGAGTCGGCAAATAATGCCGCCTCGACTGGCTCATTCGTGCCATTGCTGACACTGGGTATTCCGGGCTCGGGGACAACGGCCATCATGCTCGGCGCCCTTATCGCCTACGGTATTCAGCCGGGACCACGCCTGTTTGTCGATAATCCGGATGTGTTCTGGTCGGTGATTATTTCGATGTATTTCGGCAACATTGTGCTGTTGATCCTTAATTTGCCGTTAATTCCGTACATCTCACGTTTGCTGGTGATCCCTCGGCCTATTTTGATCCCGTTGATCTTGTTCTTCTCGATAACGGGTGTGTATCTGGTGAGTTTCAATACCTTTGATATTCAGATGATGGTGATTATTACCGTTATTGCTACCTTCCTTAAGCTGTTGCACTTCCCGATGGCGCCAATGCTACTGGGCTTTATTCTTGGCGATATTCTGGAGAAGAACCTGAGTCGCTCGCTGACTCTCTCTGATGGTAGCTATGCCTTCCTGTGGGAGCGTCCGCTAACGCTGACCATCATGATCTGTGCAGTGCTAGCACTCTTGATGCCTTTGTTCTCGATGTGGCGGGAGAAACGTCGGCAGGTTAATACGGCAGATGCCACTGAAGCTGCCGATGAGGAAATGGAGATCAGCAAGTAATTTGACTCTTATCCTTCACGCTTAGTTTCTAACATCCACTTATTCACAGTGATAACACCCGGCCGGCTGGCAATCAGCAGGCCCGGTGTTAGCTGTTCGGAATTCAGGAGAGCAGGGATGCTAACACCCCTCAAACAATATCGTGTACTCGATTTAACCAATGTATTGGCCGGGCCATTTTGTGGCCATCAATTGGCTCATATGGGAGCCGAGGTGATCAAGGTCGAGGTTCCCGGTTGCGGGGATCTGGCGCGCCAACTGGGCGCAGAGCCTTCTCTTAACAAGAGTAAAATGGGGATTTCCTTTCTGGCCCAGAATGTCGGTAAGCAGTCGCTGACCCTTAACCTCAAATCTGACCAAGGCAAGGCGTTGCTAAAAAGGCTTGTCAGGGAGGCTGATGTGCTCATCGAAAACTTCAGGCCTGGCGTGATGGACCGGCTTGGGTTGGGTTATGAGGTTCTGAGAGAGGAAAACCCAAAACTGGTGTATTGCGCTATCTCAGGTTACGGCGCTGACGGGCCGATGAAGCATCTGCCTGCCTATGATCAGATCATCCAGGGGATGTCGGGAGTCATGAGTATTACCGGTGATCCGGCCAATGCCCCTTATCGGGTGGGTTATCCCATCGCTGATACCATTGGCGGAATGACGGCGGCTTTTTCGGTTTGTGCCGCGCTGGCCGGACGGGAGAGCTCGGGAGAAGGATGTTTTATAGATGTCTCGATGCTTGAGTCAACCCTGGTCACTATGGGGTGGGCAGTTTCTAATTACCTGGTTGCAGACCGGGCACCCGAGCCGATGGGTAACAACAACGTCACTTCCAGCCCGTCCGGTACCTTCCGTACCGGAGATGGCTTGCTGAATCTGGCAGCCAACAAGCAGGAGCAGTTTGAGGCCGTCTGTCGGCTGATAGGACAGCCAGAGCTGGTAACTGACTCGCGTTTTGCCGATCGCCAGGCACGGCTGGAACACCGTCGGGCTCTGACTGACATCATTGAGGCTGCCTTTGCCAAAGACTCGGCAGCAAGTTGGGAGGAGAAGCTTAATCAGGCAGGGGTACCGGCAGGCCGGGTGCTGAGTGTGCCGCAGGCCCTTGATTTAGAACAAGTCGCCGGAAGAGATTTTACCGGCTGTTTTCATGATGTGCCCGGGGTGAACAAGGATGTACGTTACGTCCGGACCGGCTTTAAGGTCAATGGCGAGCGTCCTGCTGTTTCACTGCCACCTCCGCGTCTTGGGGAGCATACCGATCAGTGTCTGAGGGCGCTTGGCCTGAGCCAAGAGGAGATTGAGCAATTCAGGGAGGAGGGAGTGTTATGAGCATAGAGCGTCCAGAATCAGGGTTGGGCCGCGAAGTCAGCGACTGGTGGAAAACCGACATTATTGATATGTCGCCCGGCAAGATCCGCTATCATGGATACCCGATTGAACAGCTGATCGGAAAGACCAGCTTTGCCCAAATGATTTGGTTGATGGTGCGGGGTGAGCGGCCGTCAGCCGAGCAGGCGGCACTGCTTGATGCGGCCTTGATGGCAGCGGTCGATCATGGCCCGCAGGCCCCGAGTATTGCCATTGCCAGAATGGCCGCGACCTGTGGTGTAGATCTCAATAATGCGATGGCATCGGCGGTGAATGTGCTGGGGGATGTACATGGTGGTGCTGGCGAGCAGGCCGTCGGCTTGTATTCTGCTATCGCCGAGCGCTGCCACTCGGGAGTTGTGTTAGAGCAGGCCGTTGAACAGGAACTGATCCGGTTTACCGAACTACATGGCAAGTTTATCCCCGGCTTTGGCCATCGTTTCCATCCGGTGGATCCTCGGGCTCCGGCATTGCTGGAACTGGTAACTCATGCTGCTGAAGCGGGAACCGTATCGGGCCAGTATGCTGAAATAGCCCTTGTAATTGAGCACTACCTGGCAGAAAAGAAAGGCAAGCGAATTCCGATGAACATCGACGGCGCGACGGCAGTAATCTATGCTGAGCTGGGTTTTCCGGCACCGCTTGCCCGTGGTCTGTTTTGCTTATCCCGTTCTGTGGGGATCCTGGCTCATGCGTGGGAGCAGACAGGACAGGGAGGCAGAAACAAAGGGCCGATCCCGCGGCACCTGCTTTGGAGCTACGAGGGGCATCCGCCAAGAGATGTGGAGTAGCCTACAGTGTTGAGTGAGGCTAGAGGGATAAGTGATTAC
>NZ_JAKRFQ010000015.1 GCF_022347985.1 Photobacterium sp. OFAV2-7 | reverse complement strand
GAAGGGATCCGGGCAACCGTCTTCCATGAAGGCATGTCGATCATCGAACGTGATAAGGCGGCCGCTTACTTTGCCCAGGACGAGGCCGGCGCCCAGGTGCTGCTTTGCTCGGAAATTGGCTCGGAAGGCCGTAACTTCCAGTTTGCCAACCAGTTGGTAATGTTCGATCTTCCGAACAACCCGGATCTGCTAGAACAGCGTATCGGCCGTCTGGACCGCATTGGTCAGAAGCGCGATATCGAAATTCATGTTCCTCACCTGCAGGGAACCTCACAGGCCCTGCTGGCGCACTGGTATAACGAAGGCCTCAATGCCTTCGAGGAAACCTGCCCGACAGGCCGCGCCATCTACGATGCATTCAGTAGCGAGCTTATTGCCCTGCTGGCCAGTGATACCCATGACGGCGAAGCGTTAGAACAGCTGATTGAGCGCAGTGCGACAATGCATCGCGAACTGAAAGGCAAGCTTGAGCAAGGCCGTGACCGCCTGCTGGAAATTCACTCCAACGGTGGCGAGAAGGCAAACGAGCTGGTTCGCCAAATCGCAGCCAAGGACGGGGATACCAATCTGGTCACCTTCGCCCTAGGCCTGTTTGATACCATCGGCCTGAACCAGGATGACAAAGGTGAAAATGCCATTGTCGTCACACCGTCAGAGCACATGATGGTTGCCAGCTACCCGGGCCTGCCTTATGACGGCTGTACCATCACCTTTGAGCGAGAAACCGCGCTATCTCGCGAAGATCTGCACTTTATCAGTTGGGAACACCCGATGATTCAGGGCGGTATCGATTTATTGCTTTCAGAAGGTGTGGGCACAACAGCCGTTTCCCTACTGAAGAACAAGGCACTTCCTGCCGGTACCCTGCTGCTTGAGTTGGTCTACGTAGTGGATGCGCAGGCACCGAAACAGTCCGGCATCGGCCGCTTCCTGCCGCAGACGCCAATCCGTATTCTGCTTGATGCCAAAGGCAACAACCTATCGGCGAACGTGGAGTTCGAAGGCTTTAACCGCCAGCTGAGCCCGGTGAACCGTCACCTGGCCAGCAAATTGGTTAACTCGGTACAGAAAGATATTCATGTCCTGATCGAACATGCCGAACAGGCTGTTGCCAAAGAGCTAGTCACCGTGCGCGATACAGCCCAAGCCGATATGGAAGCTAACCTGCGTGCCGAGCTCGATCGCCTCCAGGCGCTGAAAGCCGTCAACCCGAACATCCGTGATGACGAGCTGGAACTCATTGAATCCCAGATCCAGGAGCTGACAGGCTATATTGCCAAAGCCCAGGTTCAACTGGACTCGCTGCGTCTGATTGTTGTCAGCCACGGCTAATACCCGCCAAGGTCAACAATCATAGTGAAGCAACTCTAACGAACTAACCGCCTGGCAGCCCATCGCAGCCAGGCGGTTTTCTTTTTCCGCCTTTTTCCATACTCTCGAGGCTTGCCTGCGTGCTATTATCCCCCGCTTCGAAATCAGTCAGCCCGAGCGAACCATGAAACCATTGCCTTTGCTGGACTATAATCCGCCCGTTGAACCGTGGCTGGATGTTCTGCATCTCGACAACGATATTGTTGCCATCAATAAACCGTCCGGATTGCTTTCAAACCCTGGCCGTGATCCTATCCACCACGACAGCGTGTACAGCCGGGTACTTCAGGAATATTCCGAAGCGCACCTTGTTCATCGCCTGGATATGGCCACATCTGGCTTGATCTTGCTTGCCATCAACAAAGATGCCGAACGCCACCTGCAAAAGCAGTTTCGCGAGCGCATGACAGATAAAGTTTACTATGCCAGAGTCTGGGGCCATGTTGAGCAAGACAGCGGCACGGTTGACCTGCCGTTGATCTGCGACTGGCCAAACCGCCCAAAGCAAAAGGTCTGTTTCGACGATGGTAAGCCTTCGGTCACCCACTATCAGGTCATCGCCCGCGAAGACAACGCAACCCTGGTGCGCATGCGCCCTGTTACCGGCCGCTCTCACCAGCTCAGAGTCCATATGCTGGCGCTGGGCCACCCTATCCTTGGTGATCGCTTCTACGCCCATGATGACGCCCGGGAAGCCGCCCCGAGACTACAGCTCCATGCCGCCGAACTGACCTTTGTTCAGCCCACCACAGAGCAACCGATGCACCTGTTCGCACCCTGCGATTTCTATCCGGATGCACCGTGCAAGACTCTCCCTGATAAAGAAAATTAACCTCCGGGTTGAGGTTTGCCCCAAAGTTGGTGTTAACTGGTTGATACCCAAATCACACCAACTTTGGAACCGTTGCCAAGCCTATGGAAAAAGTTGTCTTTCTCGATCGGGACACCGTTCCCGCCCATATCCTGCTGCCTCAGCCTAATTTCACCCACGAATGGCACGAGTTCCCGACAACCGCACCGCAGCAGCTCCTTGAGCGCCTACAACAGGCAACCATTGCCGTCAGCAATAAAGTCGTGCTTGATGCCGAGATACTGAGCCAGCTTCCTCGCCTGAAAATGGTCGCTATTGCGGCCACCGGTACCAATAATGTCGATCTGGACTACTGCCACCAGCACGGCATTACCGTCAGCAATATCCGCGGCTACGCCAGCGACTCGGTACCTGAGCATGTCATTGCCATGATGTTTGCCCTGCGGCGGAACCTGATGGGCTACCATCAGGATATCCAGGCAGGTGTTTGGCAACAGAAAAAACAGTTTTGCTTTTTTACCCACCCAATCGGGGATATCAATGGCTCGACACTGGGGATCATCGGCAGCGGCAGCTTGGGACAGGCAGTCGCAAAGCTGGCACAAGCGCTAGGAATGAAAGTACTGTTTGCGGAACGTAAAAATCAGCAGAAATGCCGTGAGGGCTACACCCCGTTTTCAGACGTTGTGGAACAGGCAGATATCCTGACGCTGCACTGCCCTTTGACGGCAGAGACAACCAACCTGATAGGCCGGCAAGAACTGGGGCAAATGAAACCTTCCAGTTTGTTAATCAACACCGGACGTGGCGGCCTCGTTGACGAGCAGGCGCTGGTCGATGCGCTTCAGCAAGGAGAAATTGGCGGTGCCGGTGTCGATGTCTTTACCGAAGAGCCAGCCGATGACAGTAACCCGCTTGTTACCCACGCCCATTTGCCAAATCTGCTACTAACACCCCATGTTGCCTGGGGTTCTGATTCAGCCATTCAGGCTCTTGCGAATCAGCTGATCGATAACCTAAACCGGTTCGTTGAAGGGAAACCACAGAATGTGGTTTAAGAAACACACAGCTTCCTGTATGGGCTCAAAATCACCCCTCCCTTTTCAAGGGAGAGGGGGTTCCAATATTCTTACTTTAACCCTTTCTCTTTGCGGATCAGATCATAGGCGGCCTGCAACTGCTGGGTTTTTTCCTTAGCCAGCTCCATCATTTCCGGCGGCAACCCTTTGGCGGCCAGCTTGTCAGGATGGTGTTCGTTCATTTGCTTACGGTATGCCCGCTTTAGCTCCTGCGCCGAGGCTGACTCAGAGACTCCTAGCAGTTCATAGGCATCGGCAAGCTGATCCTTGGTGGGTGCCTGTCGGAACGTTCCCTGTTGCTGATATTGCTGGTTGAATCCCCCCTGCTGAAAACGAAAAGCCGCTTCCTGCATATGCAAACGCTGTTCAAGCTGACGCTCAGAGAAGCCAAGACTACGGGCAATCACATACAGCAGTTGACGCTCGCTCGAATGCAGACTGCCATCGGCAAATGCTGCCTGAATTTGCAACTCAAGAAAAAACTGCAGAAGATCAGCCCTGCCAGCACAGCTCATCCTCACTTTTGCCAGGGTTTCCTCCAGCGGGAAGTCTTCCTCCTTGCCTTCGCGAAAGGCGTTTTGGGCCTGCCGGCGAGATTCGCCATGCAGGCTCATACGGTCCATAATTGCACTGGCAACCCGAATTTCGTCTTCGGTAACCCGGCCCTTGGCCTTGGCCATATGGCCCATAACGGCAACCCCGGCATGAAAAAATTCCGCCTGGCGTTCGGCACTGCCTGCCTGGCTGCTACCAAACCCGCCAAATCCGCCAAATCCGCCAAATCCGCCACGAGTGTAAATTTTTGATCTGGCTTTATCGAACTTATGGCCCAAAAAGAGGCCTAACAACAAACCGAACGGCCCACCAAGAAGGAAACCAAAAAATGCGCCTAAAATCTTACCCCAAACCTGCATTCTCTACTCTCTGGTAATTTGCTAAATTTAGAAAATTTTTTCTGATATATCCCCGACACAATAACGCGAAAAGATGCCGTCGGACAGAATTTGCATTATGATAGCTGTCATTTATCGGGAAAGCTTGTAAAAAGCGCCACCGATTCGTTTCTGATATGCGCTGAAACTTGAATACAGGAAAGTTTAATTAGATGTCATTAACCTCCCGCAGCTTATTGGCCACCATGATCAGCCTTGCGCTTTATGGTCCCGCAATGGCTTACGAAAACCCCGCCCCAAGCGAAGATGTCAATGATGAGTCTGCGGCTGTCAATGGCACAAAGAGCGAACTGGAAATGGTTAGAGGGGTCTGTATTGCGCCTCAGGATATGCCAGAGGATGTCAACAACGAGCCCATCACGGTCTCAGCCGACCAAGCAGAAGCCAAGCCGAACCAGAAGCTCACCTACTCGGGTGATGTCGTCCTGCAGCAAGGCAACCGTACCGTCGCTGCCGATACCGCAACTTTGCACCAGCCAGAAAATATCGTCACGGCTGAAGGCAACGTCTACTTCCATGACGGCACGGTAGAAGTCTATTCCGACCGTATTCAAAGTAACCTGGACACCGAAGACTCTGAAATGGATAACGCGGTGTACAACATGACCTGTGAAGCAGGGCGTGGCGAGGCCGAGCGAATCACCAAAAACGGTATCTCCTACTACCGACTGAAAAATGGCACTTACACCACCTGTCCGCCGGGCGACAAGAGTTGGCAGTTCTCGGCGACCAGCATCGAACGTGAAAGCGACTCCCCGTTTGCCGATTTATATAATGCCCGCTTTGAAGTTGCAGACGTTCCGGTATTTTATATGCCATACCTGCGTGTACCCGTAGGTGACGAACGTTTGACCGGTTTCCTCTATCCGTCACTGAGCTACGGCTCTCGCGATGGTTTTGAGCTGGAAACGCCGTTTTACTGGAACATCGCCCCCAACTACGACATGACCATTACCCCGAAATACATGAGTAACCGGGGCCTGCAGCTTAATTCAGAGTTTCGTTACCTGACCGAAGCTGGCAGTGGCAGCTTAAGTGGCGAATATCTCGGTGATGATAAAAATGCCGCAGACAAGGATGCTCGTTGGGCTTTTAACTGGTCGCACGGAGGTACCTATAAACGGCACTGGCTGTTTGATGTCGACTACAGCAAGGTCAGCGATGTCACCTACTTCTCTGATATCGACTCCAGTATCGGCGAGCGTGAAGACAACAACCTATTGCAAAAAGGCGAAGTCTCCTACCGTGACCTATACTGGGACTCAACATTGCGAGTGCGCGACTTCCAGCCTCTGACACTAGGGGTATCTTCTAATTACCGCCTGATGCCTCAATTGGAATTTAACTACTATCGCCCGGATATGGCCTATGGGCTGGACTTCAACCTGCATAGCCATATCAGCCGGTTCGAAAACGATGCTGCAGATAAACCGTCAGCCGATCGTGTACACCTTGAGCCAACACTGACATTGCCATACTCAACCCCTTGGTGGTCTATCACCTCCGAGGCCAAGCTGATGTATACCTACTATAATCAGGATTTTGACAGCAGTATCGACGGCTTGGAAACACTCGAAGAAACGGCAACACGTTCGGTACCGAGCATACGGATCCACAGTGGCCTATACCTAGAACGCGATGCTCTGCTATGGGGCGAAAGCTACACCCAAAGCCTTGAACCTCAGGTGCAGTATCTGTTTGTCAAAGATGTCGAGCAACAGGATATCTTCGGCAGCTATGATACAACGCTGCTTCAGACAGACTACTACGGCCTGTTTCGTGACAAACGTTACTCCAGTGTTGATCGTATTGCCGCTGCCAACCAGTTTACCGTCGGGGCAAGCACCCGTTTCTTTGACGAAGATTTCGTCGAGCGTTTCAACCTGTCGTTCGGTCAGATTTTCTACCTCAACGATGCCGGCCGCAACCTAACCGAAGACAGCGAATCGACACCAAACTACTCGGCAACAGCCTTCGAGTCTGATTTTAACTATGACGACTGGCTCTTCTTCCATGGCGGGCTTCAGTATGATGCCAGCAAGCAAGAGATGCAGCTAGCCAATGCTGCTATGGAGTATCGTGAAAATGCTCTCTTTAGCCAACTAAACTACCGTTATGTCTCAAAAGACTATATCAAGCAGAGCCTACCTGATAATGACCAGATAGATAACTACACCGAAGATGGGATTTCGCAGCTTGGCTTCTCGGCAGGCTTCCCGGTATACGGCGGCCTGAGCCTGCGTGGTGACTACTACCATGATTTGACAGAGAACCAGATGCTGGAAGGCCAGATTACCCTGAACTACCGCTCAGCCTGCTGGATGATCAGTCTCGGCTATAACGAATATCTGATGTCCCGAAGCAACGTAAATACCGATCCGGCCGAATATGAGCAAAACTTCAGTATCTCGTTCAGCCTGCTGGGTCTTGCCGGAGCCCCTGCAGTAGGATCTACATCTGCCAGTGGTAACGCGATTGCGTACGGTAGACCGTTCTATCTCAACAACTAACCAGGCGTCGCGGCATCCGGCCACGATGTGATCCGATTTAACGCGCCGTAGCGCATAATGGAAAGATGTATGAAAAAGTGGAAGTCTTCACTGCTAGGCCTTACCTTATGGAGCCTGGCTGCCGGCAGCATTGCTGCCCCGCAAGAACTTGACAAGGTTGTGACTATCGTCAATGACAGTGTGATCCTGCAAAGTGACGTTGATGCAATGCTCAAAACCGTCCAGATGAATGCAGCCCGTCAAAATCAGCCTCTGCCGTCGAGCGATATTCTGTCTGAGCAGGTCATGGAAAAACTGATCATCGAGACGCTTCAGCTCCAGCAGGCTGAACAGTTCGGGATCCGAATTGATGATACCCGTCTTGATCAGGCTATCAACCAGATCGCTGCCGAGCGCAATATGACCGTAGCCCAACTACAGCAAATGCTTGCCGACAATGGGATTAGCTTTGCCGTATTCCGCGAGCAGATGCGACGTGATATTACCGCCAGCGAGGCGAGAACCATTCAAGTCCGCCGACGGATTAATATCTTGCCGCAAGAAGTCGACACCCTGGCAGAGCAGCTCGAAAAGCAGACCCAACAAGGCGTCAGCTTTAACATCAGCCATATTCAGCTACGTGTAAGCGAAGATGCCAGTGCCGCCGAGAAAAACGAAGCCTTGTCACAGGCCAATCAACTAGTTAAAGAACTCAACAGTGGTGCAGACTTTGCTAATCTTGCCTATAGCTATTCCAAAGGGCCAAAAGCCCTGCAGGGTGGTGAATGGGGCTGGATGCGCAAGGAAGAGATGCCAACCATCTTTGCCGATCAAATCAAATCCGGCGGAAAAGGCGCCATTATCGGTCCGTTCCGCAGCGGTGTGGGTTACCACATTCTGAAAATCAACGACGTTCAGGGGCTGGAAACCATTTCCGTTACCGAGGTGAATGCACGCCATATTCTGGTGAAAACATCTGTGATCATGAGCGACGAAGGGGCCCAGCGCCAGTTAGAAAAAGCGCGCCGCGCTATCCTTGCCGGGGAGCAAAGCTTTGCTGATGCGGCACAGGCACTCAGCGCCGATCCGGGCTCAGCAGCAAATGGCGGTGAGCTGGGCTGGCAAACACCTGATATTTATGTACCTGAATTCAAAGATAAGGTAGAAACGCTACCAGCAGGCATGATCAGCGAACCGTTCAAAACCGTTCACGGTTGGCACATTGTAGAAGTCATTGAACGCCGTGATGTCGATCGTACTGATGCTGCTGTTAAGAATCGTGCTTACCGCATTCTCTTCAGCCGTAAATTCAACGAAGAAGCTCAGGCCTGGTTGCAAGAACTTCGTGCCGGTGCCTATATCGAACAACCGGAAGACGCTAATGACCAAGGTTAAACGTATAGCAATAACTCCGGGTGAGCCTGCGGGAATTGGTCCCGATCTGGTCCTTGCCCTCGCCCAGCATGACTGGCCCCACGAACTGGTTATTTGTGCTAACGCCCAGCTTATGGTAGAACGTGCAGCCCAGTTGGGATTGCCGCTGACTGTTGTTGACTATGATCCGGCACAACCGGCCCAGCCTCACAAGGCCGGGACCCTGGTTATCGCCAATCATGAGCTAAAGGCACCAGTCATGGCCGGTGAGCTGAATGAGCTTAATGGCCACTATGTCCTTGAGACACTAGGCCAGGCAGCCGATGGCTGTATGAACGGCGAATTTTCTGCGGTCGTGACCGGCCCTGTGCATAAAGGGGTCATCAACCGTGCCGGGGTTGCCTTCAGCGGTCATACCGAATTTTTTGCCCAGCGCTCGGACACGGCTCAGGTCGTCATGATGCTGGCAACCGAAGGGCTCCGAGTGGCGCTTGTGACGACTCATATCCCACTGGCTTATGTGTCCAAGGCTGTCACAGAGGCTCGGCTGCAGCAGGTCATTCGCATTCTGCACGCCGACTTGGTCAGCAAATTCGGCATAGAACAACCTAAAATTTATGTCTGCGGACTCAATCCGCATGCAGGCGAAGATGGCTGTTTGGGAACGGAAGAGATAGACGTGATCTCGCCAGCTCTCGAGCAACTTCGCCAACAGGAAGGTATGGATCTTGTCGGCCCCTTGCCGGCAGATACTATCTTCCAGGAAAAATATCTGGCCGATGCTGATACAGTATTGGCCATGTATCACGATCAGGGGCTGCCAGTGCTTAAATTCAAAGGCTTTGGCAAGTCAGTCAACATTACGTTAGGCCTGCCCTTTATCAGAACCTCAGTAGATCATGGTACCGCACTGGAACTTGCAGGTACCGGACAGGCGGACACCGGTAGCCTTTGGACAGCGCTATCGCACGCCCTTGAATTGGTAGAAAAACAAACATGAGCAGCGATCAGGTCCATCTAGGGCACCGCGCGCGAAAGCGCTTTGGCCAGAACTTTTTGAACGACCCATACATCATTGATGGCATTGTATCGGCTATCAACCCAAGGCCAGGCCAGAACCTGATTGAGATCGGTCCAGGTCTGGGGGCCATCACAGAGCCAGTAGGTAAACTGGTTGATAAGTTCTCTGTGATCGAGCTTGACCGCGACTTGGCAGAACGTCTTCGTAATCACCCGGATCTTGCAGACAAGCTAACTATCCACGAAGGCGATGCTATGCGTTTCGATTTCACGCAGCTGATCAAGGAAAACAATAAGCTACGTATTTTCGGTAACCTGCCGTACAACATCTCGACACCACTGATCTTCCACCTGCTGTCATTCCACCAGCACGTTGAAGACATGCACTTCATGCTACAAAAAGAAGTGGTTAACCGTCTGGCAGCCGGTCCGGGCAGCAAGGCGTACGGTCGTCTAACTGTGATGACTCAATACTACTGCCGTGTTATGCCTGTACTGGAAGTGCCGCCTGAGTCATTCAAGCCTGCACCAAAAGTAGATTCAGCGGTAGTTCGCCTGACACCATATGAAACACTGCCGCATCCATGTACTAACCTTAAATGGCTGGATCGTGTTTGCCGTGAAGGTTTCAACCAGCGTCGCAAAACCATCCGCAACTGTTACAAGGCACTGATGACAGCCGAGCAGCTGGAAGAGTTGGGCATTAATCCGGGTATGCGTCCTGAAAATCTCACCTTGGAGCAGTTTGTTGCGATGGCTAACTGGCTGGATGCCAATCACACCCCATCAAAATAATTGATTAGATCCTCAGGGCTTGGCTGCGATACCAGGCCCTGGCGAACTGCCTACGAAAGGAAGCAAGACATTGACGACGAAGGCTATCCCCACAATCAAGTGCAGAGTAGTAACCCACTACATCGAAGATCAATCAGAACCCGAAAACCAGCGCTATGTGTTCTCATATACCATTACTATCCGAAACTTGGGTAATGGTGAGGCACAGCTGCTCAATCGCCACTGGCTGATCACGGACGCCAATGGCAAAAAACTGGTTATTGACGGTGAAGGCGTGGTTGGTGAGCAGCCGAAAATTGCGGCCAATGAAGAATATACCTATACCAGCGGTACTATTATCGAAACCCCGCTCGGGGTCATGCAAGGTCACTACGTCATGGTCAATGAACAGGGAGACGAGTTCAAGGCCGAAATATCGCCATTTCGACTCTCTATTCCCAACCTTCTTCACTGAGGCTCCCTATGTCGACCTATCTTGTCGGTGATATTCAAGGCTGTCTTGACGATCTCTGCGATCTGCTTGAACAAGCCGAGTTTGACCCGCAACAGGATGAATTATGGCTGTCAGGCGATCTCGTCGCCCGAGGCCCAAAATCACTGGAAACACTACGCTTTGTCAAAAAACTGGGAGACAGTGCAACCACCGTCCTCGGCAACCATGATCTTCACCTGCTTGCCGCTGCCAATGGTCTAGCCAAGGTAAAGAACAAGGATAAAGTCCAACCGATCCTCGATGCACCGGACCGCGACGAGCTCCTCGAGTGGCTGCGCCGGCAACCCTTGCTTGCCGAGCACCCACAACACCCTTTTATCATGGCCCATGCTGGTATTTCTCCCCAGTGGGATCTGGCGATTGCCCGCCAGCAGGCCAGAGAGGTCGAGGCCTGCCTGCGAAGCGATGACTACCTATGGCTGCTGAGAAACATGTACGGTAACGGTCCCGATTATTGGACACCGGATCTTAGCGGGATCGAACAGTATCGCTACACGATCAATGCTTTTACCCGGATGCGTTTTTGCTATCCGGACGGCAGACTCGATATGGATTGCAAGCTCTCGCCGGAGCACCCTGGCACCGAACCACTCAAGCCCTGGTTTGAGCTGTCAAGAGCGCAACCACTCGAAAAGAAAGTCATCTTCGGCCACTGGGCAGCGCTCATGGGACATGAAGATCAGCATGTCATCGGACTGGATACCGGCTGTGTCTGGGGTAACAGCATGACACTGATGCGCTGGGAAGACGGAGCCAGGTTCGTCAAACCCTGTCCGGTTCACGCTGAATAAACGACATATGAAAAGGCCTGGTAATCACCAGGCCTTTTTAGTTATTAATATGATTATCTGCGTTCGAGAATAACAAAACGCATATCGTGGGCATTTTTCTCATCGGCGTAATACGTCTCACTGTGCACTTCCTGCCAACCCTCGCCCCACTCGGGAAAACATGTATCCCCCTCGACATCAAAATCGATGAATGTCAGGTACAAGCGCTCGGCATCAGGCAGGCAGGCACTGTAAATACTGCCGCCACCGATGATCATCAGCTCATCGACCTCACCAGCAGCCAGCTTGGCGGCAGCGATATCGCCAACGACCGTGACACCTTCGGCACAAAAATCCGGGTTACGGCTGATCACAATGTTCTGACGCCCGGGTAGCGGCCTGCCGATCGACTCGAATGTCTTGCGCCCCATGACGATAGGCTTACCCAGTGTCGAGCGCTTAAACCAGGCAAAATCGGCCGGTAAATGCCAAGGCATCGCGTTGTCCTTGCCAATTACCCGATCATTGGCCATTGCCGCGATCATACTGATCTTCATTTCATTCCCCAGCAAAAACTAAACCACAGGACGGCGACGATAAAACAATAACCCCGGCATTGCCAGCCCAATTGCCAGCGCGGCAACAATAAATACAGCCTTGATAACGTTTTCCAGCATCAGCGCCCACAACTCGGGACTAAAGCCTCTGTGATTGATTTCAACCAACGCAATCATCGCCTTGAACGCAAACACACCGGGCACCATAGGGATCATCGCTGCCACCGTGAATACTTTCGGGTGGGCAAGAAAACGATGTGACCAATGAACACCGATCATCCCAACCAGCGTCGCTGCTCCCAAAGTCGCCCACTCGATAGGGACTCCCCAATGCATCAGAACAAACCGGCTTCCATGTCCCAAAGCGCCCCCGATAGCACAATACTTCAGCGCCTTTTGCGGCACATTGAACACCAGTGCAAAGCCGACCGCCGGGATCATTGCAAAAAACATATCATTTAGCAGCGCCAGCAAAAAATCGACATTAATCATGATAGCCACCCCCAGACACCGAGCACATTCATCGCAGCAACAATGCCCATACTTGTCGATAGCGTCAGCAAGGTTGCCATGGTCCAGCGCGCTATCCCCATGTTGGCATAACCTTTCACCATATCAGAGATGGCATTAATCAGCGGGAAACCCGGTACCAGCATCAATACAGAAGAAGCCATTGCCAGAAAAGGGGCTTCACCGATCTGGTAAACCTGGCCGAAGCCAGAGATCAGCGTGGTCACGAAGGCGGTTACGCCAAAGTTAACAAGAGGATTAAAGTGGCAATGAGCTATCTCCTGACGGACAAACATCCCAACGGATGAAGCAAAGAAGGTGAGAAAGAATACCGGCCAGTCTGCGCCGGCCAGGCGGCTGAACGAAGCACAGGATAAACCAATCATAAAAATAACCAACACACGGTTATAACGCAGCGCCTGAATCTTTAACAAGCGATCATGCACTCCCTGAATATCCAGCAACCCGCGCTCGGCCATGATCACGACCCGCTGTACCTCGGTGACCACCTGCATATTGATCCCGCGATCCTGACAACGGCGAGTGGTTGTAATACACCGTCCATGGCTCAATGTCGTGATCACCATTGAACTGGCAGACAATGACACCTCGACGCTTTCAACACCCAATGCCAGCCCTAACCGGCAGGTAACATCCGTCACCAGCGTACTTTCAGCTCCATGCTGAAGCAGCCGCTGGCCTGCCAATACGGCCAACCTCGATATTTCCCGTTGCTGTGGCTCTGTTAACGTTGATGTCAACGGCTCCGCCCCACTTACCATTTCCTTCCCTCTGAGTGTGTTTTCTAATACCAAAAAGTTCAATTATCAGACAATTATTAATCTACTGCGTTGACCAGACACAAAAAAGCCGCTCCCAAGAGCGGCTTTTAACAATGGTGTTAATTACGGTTTGTAGATAATCTCTACATCATAATCATCTTCGTTCCAGTCGTCCCAGTCATCATCATCGTCATCACTGCTTTCGGCTTTCTTCACCTGCTGCTCGTGATAATCGTCCCACTTGAACTCGACCTTCTTCTCTTCAGTTTCTGTTTCGTCTTCTTCGAAAACTTCCACTGGCATTGACTCAATCTGCTTCATCAGATCATAGGTCAGATCTTTGGTACCCATACGGTTCAGTGCCGAAATACAGTAATAATCACCTTCCCAGGCCAGTGCTTCCAGGATCGCCTCGATCTTTTCCTGCGCTTCATCTTCCGGCAGCAGGTCAACCTTGTTAAATACGATCCAACGCGGCTTGTTAGCCAGCTTCTCGCTGTACTGATCCAGCTCGTTAAGGATAGTAAACGCGTTCTCAATCGGATCAGAACCATCGGCTGGCAGCAGATCAATCATGTGCAACAGCACACGACAACGCTCAAGGTGCTTAAGGAAGCGAATACCCAGACCGGCACCATCAGCAGCACCCTCGATCAGACCAGGAATATCGGCAACCACGAAGCTACGCTCGCTATCGACACGTACCACGCCCAGGCTCGGCACCAAGGTCGTAAACGGATAATCAGCAACCTTTGGCTTGGCCGCCGATACAGAGCGAATGAACGTTGACTTACCGGCATTCGGCAAACCCAGCATACCTACGTCGGCCAACAGTAACAGCTCCAGGCGAAGATGACGCACTTCACCCTTGGTACCCATCGTCTTCTGACGAGGTGCACGGTTTACCGATGACTTGAAGCGGGTATTGCCCAGACCATGGAAACCGCCTTTGGCAACCATGATCTTCATACCATGCTGAGTCAGATCGGCAATCACCTCACCCGTCTCTTCGTCAACCGCACGAGTACCGACAGGCACCGACAATGTGCAATCTTCACCGCGCTTACCGGTACAGTTACCGCCCCGGCCATTCTCGCCACGCTGCGCAGCATGGAATCGTTCAAAACGGTAATCAATCAGGGTATTGAGGTTTTCATCTGCCAACAGATAAACATCACCACCATCGCCGCCGTCACCACCGTCAGGGCCACCTTTTGGTACGTATTTCTCACGACGGAAACTTACTGTACCGTTGCCACCGTCACCGGCATCGACTCGAATTGCCGCTTCATCTACAAACTTCATCTCTTTCTCCGCGCTGTGGCGTTAAAACTTCTCTACCAGGACCGTCAGCAATTTCCCGGCACTATTAACCTATTGTAATTGACCTTGACTAGTTATGCTGCCTGATAAATTTATGGCCAATAGCACAAAACATTGCGCCACTCACCACAACGATAGCGCCAACATACCCCATCACATTCAGGGCGGCGGCAGCAAAGTACTGTGGCCAGACCAAACTGGCTAGGTCGACAAAAATAATTGTAAACAAGGGAGCCAGGGTGATAACTGCACTCACTTGCGAGGCCTGCCAGCGGGCCATTGCTTCCGCAAACGCGCCATAGCCGACCAGGGTATTTATACAGCAAAACATCAACATGCCCAGCTGTCTCTGATCCATCAGCAAGATCTGTTCAGGTACTGCCAATGGTGTCAGCATCAGGGCACAGATCAAATAGATCATCAATAAGATCTGAGGCGAGCTAAACTGCCTGAGCATGACTTTTTGGGCCAGGCCGTAAACGACCCATACCAGTGCCGCCAGCACGGCGAGCACAACACCCAGAGTATAACCTGTAAAGCTGGTAAACAGCTCGACAAGCCGTTCATTGAAAAACAGCAGCAAGCCAAACATCAGGCAACTCACACCAATAACCTGATGCACACCCAGTTTCTCTTTAAACAGCCACACACTGGACAACAACAAAATGACCGGTGCCAGCTGGATAATAACCTGTACAACAGGCGGGTTAAGGTATTCCAGTGCGCTGTTAAACAACACAAAGTTTCCCGCCAGACCGATACTCGCCAGCAGCAGGGTGCCATATCCGGCTATCCCCAATGCACGAACCTGGGGCAACTGCCTACGCCAATATAGCCACAGGCCCAGTCCGAGCGAAGCCGTTACAAAGCGATACCAGACAATCGTGAATGGCTCCATCACTTCTACGGCTTGTTTCATTGCAATCGGCAATGCTCCCCAGAAAAACGCTGTCGTCAGCGCCAGGAGGATACCTGCCGTCGGGTTCTGATTTGGCATAAACCCTTCCATAACAAAAAGCCCCGCCAGTAGGCAGGGCTTTATAATTCGTTATGAGACTGAATTATTCAGCTTCGATAGATACGAATTTACGGTTCTTAGGACCTTTAACTTCGAACTTCACTTTACCGTCAGATAGAGCGAATAGAGTGTGGTCTTTACCTAGGCCTACGTTGTTACCAGCGTGGAATTTAGTACCACGTTGACGAACGATGATGTTACCTGCTAGTACAGATTCGCCACCGAAACGCTTAACACCTAGACGTTTGCTTTCTGAATCGCGACCGTTACGAGTAGAACCGCCAGCTTTTTTGTGTGCCATCTTTAAATTCTCCTGTTATTAAGCGCTGATGCCAGTGATTTTGACTTCAGTGAACCACTGACGGTGGCCCGCTTGCTTACGAGAGTGCTTACGACGACGGAACTTAACGATTTTAACTTTATCGCCACGACCGTGAGTAACAACTTCAGCAGTTACTTTACCGCCAGCTACGAAAGGTGCACCAACAGTAACTTCTTCGCCGTTAGCTACAAGAAGAACTGAATCAAATTCAACGCTAGCACCAGTTTCAGCGTCTAGTTTTTCTAAGCGTAGGGTCTGGCCTTCGCTTACACGGTGTTGTTTACCACCACTTTGGAAAACAGCGTACATGTCTTACTCCGCTTGTCCGCATAGGCCATTAGCCACTTATAACTCGGGCTATGGGTATGCGCTTAATCTTGTCATCAATAGGGCGCGAATGTTACGCGAAAACGGGGCTTCTGGCAACCCATTAAGCGAAGAAAAATGGCGAAAAGCTAGCCAGTAATAAAAGTCCCTGATTTAAAGGTAAACGAGGTTATGAAGATAGCGGGGTTTTAGTGTAGTATTCGGTAAATATTTTTGATGCCAATTGACAACAATAGCCAGCGATTTCATGCCTTGGCGGGAAGTTTTAGAGGTAAAGTGTGCTACAGCTCATCGTAGCAGTTTTCGGATAAGCATCACGTATAATAATGCCGACAACCTTTACAAATACCCTGCCACAACAGCTTGACGTCTGTTTATTGTCAGTTGGTATACTTAACTTTTCCGCCTGGTGCGGCAAACAATTTTGCTGGATATACAATGGATTTTAAAGCTATCCAAGCGCTTACCGCCAAAGATATGGCGGAAGTTGACGCGAAGATACTGGCACAGCTGAATTCAGATGTGGCCCTAATCAATCAACTCGGTTTTTACATTGTCAGTGGCGGCGGAAAACGTCTGCGTCCAATGCTGGCCGTCTTGGCTGCCCGCGCCCTTGGCTATGAAGGTAGCAAACACACGACTGCCGCAGCTTTTATCGAGTTTACGCATACTGCAACACTACTTCATGACGATGTTGTCGATGAGTCAGATATGCGCCGTGGCAAAGCAACAGCCAATGCCATGTTCGGCAATGCCGCCAGCGTTTTGGTGGGCGACTATATCTATACTCGCTCATTCCAGATGATGACCAGCCTGCGCTCCCTGCGGATCCTCGACATTATGAGCGAAGCCGTAAATGTAATCGCCGAAGGCGAAGTGCAGCAGTTGATGAACTGCAATGATCCGGATACCACAGAAGATAACTATATGCAGGTTATCTACTCAAAAACTGCTCGCTTATTCGAAGCCGCAACCCAGGTCGCAGCCATTCTTGCCAATGCGCCGGAACATATCGAAGTTGCCTTGCAGGACTACGGTCGCTTCTTAGGTACGGCCTTCCAGCTTATCGACGATGTATTGGATTACAATGCCGACGGTGAGGAAATGGGAAAAAATGTCGGTGATGACCTGGCCGAGGGCAAACCAACCCTTCCGCTATTGCATGCAATGCATCATGGCAATGCCGAGCAGGCCGCAATGATCCGAGAAGCCATTGAGAAAGGCAACGGCCTTGACAAGCTTGAGCCGATCCTGGCCTGTATGCATGAAGTCGGTTCACTGGAATATACCCAGCAGCGTGCCGAACAAGAAGCAGAAAAAGCGATTGCCTGCCTTGGTGCTATTCCTGATTCAGAGCACAAAGAAGCACTTATCGCACTGGCTTACCTGGCCGTCAAACGTAACAAGTAAGCCACAATCCCACCCCGGATCCCAAAGCCTGCCCTGCGCAGGCTTTTTTGATCTTCCAGCTCCTAAAGAGGATCCTTTTCTTGTTCTATAGTTAACAGTGATCCTTGTGATCTAGTGGAGGTTGATTATGCAAGCCAAAGATCTAAAACCGGGAATGTGGGTAGAATGCCAACAGGGTGTCGCTGAAGTGATTGACGTTGACCAGGAACATAATACTGCCATTATCGAGAATATGAGTGATCACAAACGCATCAACATAAACTGTGACGACATCAAAGAGCAACCTCAACTGCACACCGGGTGTGACAGCTACTACTAACTATCACATTTACCGACAAAGGTAACCAGGTATAAAAAAGCGGCCAATGGCCGCTTTTTCACTATCTAAATCACTTACTCAGCTTACTGCGCAGCAAACTCTTCGCCTTTGGTGATATCACCCTGAAGGGTATCTAGCATGCTTTCCAGCGCATCTTGCTCAAATGCACTCAGCTTGCCGTAATCCATCACCTCTTCTACACCGTCCTTACCCAGACGCACAGGCTGAGCGAAGAAGCGAGCATGCTGGCCTTCGCCTTCAACGTAAGCACATTCGACAACACCCTCTTCACCCTGAAGCGCACGAACCAGGGCAAGACCGAAACGGCATGCAGCCTGACCCATTGACAATGTCGCAGAGCCGCCACCCGCTTTCGCTTCGACAACCTCGGTACCGGCATTCTGAATACGCGGTGTCAGAGCCTTAATTTCTTCTTCGGTGAACTCAACACCTTCAACCTGTGAAAGCAGAGGAAGAATCGTTACACCAGAGTGGCCGCCGATAACAGGTACGCGTACCTGGCCCGGATCGATATCTTTTAGCTCTGCCACAAAGGTTTCAGAACGAATAACATCCAAGGTTGTTACGCCGAACAGCTTACGCTTGTCATAAACGCCGGCTTTCTTCAGCACTTCAGCAGCAATAGCCACCGTAGTGTTAACCGGGTTCGTAATGATACCTACACAGGCATTCGGACATACAACGGCAATTCTTTCAGCCAGAGACTTAACGATGCCCGCATTAACATTAAAC
Source organism: Photobacterium sp. OFAV2-7 (assembly GCF_022347985.1). Lineage (GTDB taxonomy): Bacteria > Pseudomonadota > Gammaproteobacteria > Enterobacterales > Vibrionaceae > Photobacterium. The sequence continues at coordinate 6,716 of NZ_JAKRFQ010000015.1, read as the reverse complement.
AGATCCGCGCGATCCATACCTGGTTTACGCGCAACACCTGCTGAAATCAACACAACGTCAGCACCTTCCAGTGCAGGAGTCGGATCTTCACCACCATAACCTTTAATTGAAACCGGTGTAGGGATATGACTCAGATCAGCAGCAACACCCGGTGTTACCGGCGCAATATCGTAGAGCGCCAGATCAGAGCCCGCAGGCAGGCGGTTTTTCAGAAGCAGAGCCAGAGCCTGGCCGATACCGCCAGCAGCGCCAATTACAGCAACTTTCATGTTCGTTCTCCTTTACGATAGAAGTATATTTTTTTCAGACCTAAAACCAATCAAATGAAGACATAACTCAGCTAAGACCATGATTTCATTTGATTGGTCTTGATGACGTTATAGCAACAAATAGTGAAATACAATCAAACCCAACCAGCTTTGCGATGTCACGCATAAGCAAGAATAAAATGTGCTACATATATATAACATTTCTTTCTCGGGATTGCAGTCGACAAATGGCGAGGAAACCGAACAGAGTTAAATAATTATTCATCCTATTCCGCAAGAATGGTGACTAACACTCCAGTTTCCATGAACATGGTTTGCTACCAACCAGAGGGTTATGCAAGAATACGGCACCTCGTCCCTGTATATGAAATTTACTTATGCGAAATTCAGATAAACAAGAACGCTTAGTCAAAGCATTCAAAGCCATTCTAAAAGAAGAAAAATTCAGTTCTCAAGGTGAAATTGTAGACGCCTTGAAAGCTCAGGGGTTCGACAATATAAACCAGTCAAAAGTCTCTCGCATGCTGACGAAGTTTGGTGCTGTCCGCACCCGCAACGCTAAGATGGAGATGGTCTATTGCCTGCCCGTGGAACTGGGTGTACCGACCACCAGCAGCCCGCTCAAAGAGCTGGTGATGGAAATCGACTACAACAGTGCGCTGGTTGTTATTCACACCGGGCCAGGTGCCGCTCAGGTGATTGCCCGCCTATTAGATTCGCTAGGTAAGGCAGAAGGTATCCTGGGCGTAGTCGCAGGCGACGATACTATTTTCATTACCCCGACAAATACCATTTCTACCGAAGAATTGTTCAGTTCGGTGTGCAAGCTTTTTGACTACAGTAACTAAAAATCTTCCCGATCCTCTCTCTCAGTAAATGAGAGAGAGCTCACATTCAGAAAAACTTTCATAAATTGCATACTTTTCATGCAAGTGCATGATTGATATAAATAATTATTCCTTCCCCAATATCATTTCTGTGCTTTTTTTCCAGTAATCCGGCAAACAATCATTAACATAATTTTAATTTTCCTGGTCTCTTTTGCTATCATCGTTCTGATTTGCTTGAGCAAATATGCCTTTTCCACCGATGGAAAACATTTCCATACTGGAGATAACAACAATTAGGAAGGGACAAACATGGCATTAAAACAAATTGTTAAAATCAGTGCTTTAGCCGCAGCTGTTATGACTAGCGGCATGGCCAGTGCCCAGGACTTCATCACTATTGGCACCGGCTCCGTCACTGGGGTTTACTACCCAACTGGTGGCGCGATCTGTAAGCTTGTTAACAAAGATCGCAAGCAGCACAATGTCCGCTGCTCGGTAGAGTCCACAGGCGGTTCTATCTACAACGTCAATACCATGCGTGCCGGTGAACTGGACTTCGGTATTGTTCAGTCTGACTGGCAGTACCACGGCTACAACGGTACCAGCAAGTTCAAAGATCAAGGTGCCTACAAGAAACTGCGTGCAGTATTTTCGATCCACACCGAACCGTTCAACATCATTGCCCGTGCCGACTCTGGCATCAACGGCGTTGCTGATCTGAAAGGCAAGCGCGTCAATATCGGTAACCCAGGCTCTGGCGACCGCGCCACCATGGGTGTTGTGATGGATGCTATGGGCTGGACCAACGCCGATTTCAAACTAGCCTCCGAACTCAAAGGCTCCGAGCGCTCCCAGGCACTTTGCGATAACAAAATTGATGCCTTCGTCTATGTGGTTGGCCATCCAAACGGTTCAATCAAAGAAGCCACAACCTCTTGTGAGGCCAAGCTAGTTCCGGCTACTGGCGCAGCTATCGACAAGGTCGTTGCCGACAACCCTTACTACGCCAAGAGCACAGTACCTGGCGGCATGTACAAGGGCACCAACGACGACGTAAACAGCTTTGGTGTTGCGGCAACTTTGGTTTCCTCTACTGATGTTTCTGATGATGTTGTCTACGCGCTTGTGAAATCGGTATTTGAAAACTTCAATACCTTCAAACGCCGTCACCCAGCATTTGCTAACCTAAAACCTGAGAACATGGTGAAGGATGGTCTATCCATTCCTCTACATCCAGGTGCAGAGCGCTACTATAAGGAAGCGGGTTACCTGAAGTAACCTATATTGACTCCCTTTATCAGGCACTTGTTGCCACTCATGCGCCGCGCAAGCGGCGCATGCTATTTCACCTACCTATAAAAATAATAATAAACACTTTTTTACCTAGTCCATCGAAGAAGGATTATGCATGACTAAGACAACCGAAGCGTCGACAGATGTGCAGGATATGGTGGCTCAGGCAGACACAGGGGCAAGGAATCCTGTTGGAATGGCTGGACGCATCTTATGGTTCGTCCCGCTGTGTTGGTCACTGTTCCAGCTGTGGTATGCCTCACCGCTTCCGTTTATTTTTAACTTTGGTGTATTGAATGATACCGAAGCCCGCTCGATCCACCTGGCATTTGCCATTTTCCTGGCTTTCACCGCCTACCCGGCGCTGAAACACTCTCCCCGGGATCGTATCCCTATTGTTGATTGGGCCCTTGCACTGGCAGGCAGCTTTTCCGCCGCCTATATCTATATCTTTTATACCGAGCTAGCCGGCCGTTCAGGCGCACCGACACAGTTTGACATTGTCATTGCCGTTATCGGCATGGTGCTATTGCTTGAAGCCACCCGCCGTGCACTCGGTCCACCGTTGATGGTTGTGGCTGCGGTATTTTTGCTGTACACCTTCGGCGGTCCGCACATGCCAGACGTTATCGCCCACAAAGGTGCCAGCCTGAACAAGGCAATGTCACACCTGTGGCTGACAACCGAAGGGGTATTTGGTATCGCCCTTGGCGTATCAACCTCTTTCGTTTTCCTGTTCGTCCTGTTTGGGGCAATGCTTGAGCGCGCAGGGGCCGGCGCCTATTTCATCAAGGTCGCCTTTTCACTGCTTGGCCACATGCGTGGTGGTCCGGCAAAAGCCGCCGTTGTAGCCTCTGGGCTGTCCGGTCTGGTCTCCGGCTCGTCGATAGCCAACGTAGTCACCACCGGTACATTCACCATTCCGTTGATGAAAAAAGTCGGCTTTCCTGGCACCAAGGCCGGTGCCGTCGAAGTCGCCGCCTCCACCAATGGTCAGCTGACACCACCGATCATGGGGGCTGCCGCCTTCCTGATGGTTGAATATGTCGGAATTTCCTATGTAGAGGTCATTAAAGCGGCATTGCTGCCTGCACTTATCTCTTACATTGCCCTGTTGTATATCGTTCACCTTGAAGCCTGTAAAGCTGGCATGACAGGTCTGAAACGCCATTACAAACCGACTCTGGCTCAAAACCTGCTGTCATTCAGCGGCACGATCCTCGGGCTGATCGTATTAAGTGCGATAGTCTATTACGGCGTAGGCTGGACTAAGGATGTCTTTGGTGCTGCTGCCACACCAATCATTGCCGTCGTGATCCTCATCGCTTATGTTGCTCTGGTTAGGGTGTCAGCGAACTACCAAGACCACCTGATGGAGAACCCGGAAGACGATATCACCGAAGTGCCCGATCCGGGCCCGACTATCAAGTCCGGGCTCTACTTCCTGCTACCTATCGTCGTACTGGTTTGGTGTTTGACTGTCGAGCGCTTCTCCCCCGGTCTTTCCGCCTTCTGGGCGACGGTCTTTATGATCTTTATTCTGCTCACGCAGCGTCCGCTGCTGGCAATATTCAACAAAGAAAAGACCGTCAGCGAAGCCTCAATGGAAGGTGTTCATGACCTGCTTGAAAGCCTGGTATCCGGTGCTCGCAACATGATCGGTATCGGTGTGGCCACTGCGGCTGCCGGTATTGTTGTTGGCGTGGTTACCCTTACTGGGATCGGGCTGGTCATGACCGACTTTGTCGAGTTTATCTCCGGCGGTAACATCATGCTGATGCTACTGTTTACCGCTGTGATCAGCCTGGTACTTGGTATGGGCCTGCCGACAACGGCCAACTACATTGTCGTCTCGACTCTGATGGCCCCGGTGATTGTCACCCTTGGAGCTCAAAGTGGCCTGATCATTCCGTTGATCGCCGTTCACCTGTTTGTGTTCTACTTCGGGATCTTGGCCGACGATACTCCGCCTGTAGGTCTGGCAGCCTTTGCTGCCGCGGCGATCGCCAAAAGTGATCCAATCCGCACTGGTATCCAGGGCTTTACCTACGACATCCGTACCGCCATCCTGCCATTTATGTTTATCTTCAATACCCAACTATTGATGATGAATATCGACACCTGGTGGCATCTGCTCCTGACTGTCAGCTCAGCAGTCATCGCCATGCTGACATTCTCGGCCGCCACCCAGGGGTGGTGGTTTACCAAGACTAAATGGTGGGAAGTGATCGCCCTGCTTCTGATCACCTTCTCGTTGTTCAGGCCGGGGTTCTGGTGGGATATGGTCTACCCGCCTAAACATGAAATGCCAGGTGTGCTTATCGTTGATGCTGCCGACAAGCTGGCCATTGGCCAGCCGATTGAAATACAAGTCAGCGGCGAAAACCTCGAAGGCAAACTGGTAAGCAAGCATGTACTGCTGCCGTTTGACGAAGATGCCGTCAGCGCCGACGAGCGTATTGCCTCAACAGGCCTGATGTTACGTCAGGAAGGCGAAAAGATGCTGGTTGATCTGGTTGAGTTCGGTAGCCCGGCTGAAGCCGCCGGTATTGATTTTGACTGGGAGATCACCCAGGTCAGCTTGCCGGCAGTGAGGCCGATGAAAGAGTGGGTATTTGTCCCTACCCTCATCTTGCTGGGAGCCCTTGGCTGGAACCAGCACCGCCGTGCCAAACAGTTGTCACACGCATAATCTTGCCACTGACCTGGACAATACAGGTCTAAACTATAGGGAGAGTTCACTCTCCCTATATGAAAATAAAGAGAATAATATGTATAAGCAGATTTTAGTGCCCGTTGATTTAAACGACCACGGTTTTGCCGACAAAGCCGTCGAGCAGGCCGTCTGGTTGGCCAAACAATCCAATGCGACGATTCACTTGCTCAATGTGCTTCCTGGTATTCACATGTCGATGGTATCGAGCTATTTCCCGAAAGATGCCGCCCGTAAAATGATGCAAGATGCCCAGCACCAACTGAAAGATTTTGCCAGCGAACACATCCCAGATGAAATTGTGCACCACCAGCATGTTTCCGAAGGGAAAACCTGGACCACAATCCTTGATCATGCAGCACGTGTGGGGGCCGACCTGATCATTTTGCCAAGCCATAAACGCTCGCGCCTTGATAAGGTTATGTTGGGATCTGTCGCTTCCAAAGTCGTCGAGAACTCACCAATCAATGTCGTGGTGATCAAGCCCCAGGCGCATCTGCAAGACGTCTAATCCAGTCTGAATTATTGGCGTGCTCAAATACGCTCAAAAAGCCCGCTCAAGCGGGCTTTTTTTATCAACGTATTCCGACACTCACTGCCGCTGATCGTATCCCCAGCGTGGGACCAATCCCTGCTCGACACCAAGGTGATCGAGGGTCCTTGCCACCATAAAATCGACCAGATCCTCAATGCTTTCAGGCTGATGGTAAAAGCCGGGGGCTGCCGGCATGATAGTCACTCCCATCTTCGACAGCTTCAGCATATTTTCTAGGTGCAATGTCGAGAACGGCGTTTCCCGTACCACCAGCAATAACTGCCCGCGCTCTTTCAGCACCACATCAGCGGCGCGCTCGAGCAGATTATCAGACATGCCATGTGCAACAGACGCTAGTGTCCCTGCCGAGCAAGGGCAAACAACCATCTGTTTCGGTGCTGCAGAGCCCGATGCCACCGGCGAGAACCAGTCTTCTTTACCACACACTTCCAGCTTGCTGGCATCACAGTCAAGATGTTCAACCAGCGCCTTTTTCGCCGCATCCGGACCAGAAGGCAACTTAAGACCATGTTCCGTTGCCAGCACAACCCGGGCCGCCGATGAAATCAGGAGATATACCTGATAGTCCGCGGCCAACAGGCATTCCAGCAAACGCAATCCATAAGGCGCGCCAGAGGCGCCGGTCCAGGCAAGGGTTATTCGCTTATCTTGTATCTTGCTACTCATTCGCTTTTCTCAGCTAGTGCTGCCAGCAGCTTGTCATGAATACCGCCAAAACCACCGTTGCTCATCACCAGAATATTATCGCCAGGCTTTGCCGACTCAGTGATTTTCTCCACCAGCGCAACCAAATCGCTATCTGTAGTCGCAGGCTGAGAACAAGCCGAGGCAATTTCTTCTACCGACCAGGGAATAGTATCCGGCTGAAAAATATACACTTCATCCGCCGCTTGGAGTGCCGGTGCCAAATCCTGTTTGTGAACACCCAGCTTCATGGTATTGGATCGTGGCTCCAGGACAGCCAAAATACGCTCACCGCCAACCTTGGCCCGCAAGCCACCCAGCGTCAGCTCAACCGCTGTCGGGTGGTGGGCAAAATCATCATATACCTTGAT
>NZ_JAKRFQ010000157.1 GCF_022347985.1 Photobacterium sp. OFAV2-7 | reverse complement strand
GAACAGCCCCAACACAGTTCTCTATAGCAACCGCAGCCTAGCAGCTATCGAACTATCCAATGACTTGTTGGCAATGCCCTTCAACCTGCCGGTCCGTTTCACACCGGTCGACAAACAAGCTGATGACCCAAAACCTCTGAGCTATGTCGAAACCGTATATCTGGCTCTGGCCCCTTATCTGTCCCGACAAGCCCTATCGATTCAGCAAGCCGCCGTTTTGATGAATACCAGCCCCCGTACCCTTCAGCGCCGTCTATCAGGGGAGAACACCAGTTACAAAAGCATTCGGGAAAACATCATGCTGGCAACCGCCTGCCAGTTGATGGAGAATCGGCAATATTCGCTGACCGATATCGCCTCCGAGCTGGGCTACGCTGACATTGCCCACTTTTCAAGGGCATTCAAAAAGCTGACCGGCTTTCCGCCCAAAGACTACCGCAAGCGCTTCCGGCCCAAGGAAATAAACTCAACTACTATCTACCCCCTAAAGAAAAGGCTTGGTTCATTGTGAACCAAGCCTTTTACGTCACTCCATAGCATGGTGATGACTAATTTCTTACTAATTAATCACCTTCAGGAATATCAGGGATAGTACCACCTACACGCTCAAAGAAGGTGGCAAATGGTTCCACAGAGCCATCTTTACCAGTTGCTTCCATTATGACGATATCATCGACAATTTGTCCGTTCTCCATCTTATGACCATTAGGGATCGGTAACTCAGGGCCATCAAACGGTGCCGAACGATAGCGAACACGTTCATCTGTCAGGGTACGCATCCAGGCGGCAATCTTCGCCTGACGCTCAGGCTTGCCTAGCAACTGACCAAGAGGTTTCATCTCCGGATCAAGATCTTCGTTAAGCGGGAAGTCACCACCACGAGCATAGAAAGCCACCACATCTTCCAGCGACAGATATTTCCCATTATGGAAATAAGGTGCTGTCAGCTCGATATTACGCAAAGTCGGCACTTTCATATGCCCTTTAACACTGGCCATACCCTCCTCAGTTGACACCATAGGTAAATTCGGCCACAGAGTATCGTTACCATTATTAGACTGGCTCGATAATGCTATTGGACCAGGCAGGTCCTGGCGTCCTCGACCGAGATCTTCCTCAGTCAAACGGACACCAACATTGTAATAGCCTGAATCATAAAGCCCATTATCATCACTATTGGCAAGTCGCATTGCTTCAATAGGTTCTACCAAGGTGAATTGAAGAGTAGCAGTACTGAACATTGGTCCGTCATGACACTCATTACAACGGGTACCACCACTGAGGAACCGATTGAAACCTTCCTTTTCTATCTCACTCAATTCACCTTCACCTCGGGCAAACTTATCGAACTTACTTTCACCGGAAAGCAAAGTACGTTCATAAGCCTGGACGGCAAGACCAAATATAAAGGCAAAGTTCGCCTCCATCATACTGTAGTCTTCCCATTCATTTGTTACCGGATGCTGAAGCGGTATAGGTGTAACACTATCCCAGTATTCCTCTTTGAACGCTTTTTTGATCATTGATTCATAGCTGGTATTCAGACCTGCTGTCCCATTAGCCATTCCACCCAACAAACTATCTTCCGAGTGAACCTTCTGAAGACCCAGCGGTTTAACATTGCTATTCAATAGCTTCATAGCAAGCTGAGGGAAGAATCGGCTACGATCTACCGGCCCGCAAATCATCTCGACATGGCTTTCAAAAGGCCCAACCGCCTGAGAAGCCAACGACGAATAATCAATCAGGATGTTAGTATCTTTTTCTACATAGCCAGATCCATTAACCTTATACACACCGGCATTGGTATCGACAGGACCCAGTGGGTTTTCACCATTAAAGAAACGGTGTGCCCGTCCATCCCAAAATTGGAACGTATTAAAGGCAGCATTGACGACAGAAGGAGCCTGACGGCCTGTGACCAACCTGAAGTCACCGCTCAGATCTTTACACACATCTTCACCTGGCTGGTCAGGGTTAATTTCCACAAACTCTGCATTCATAACCCCTTGTGAGCCCAACACGGTACTCAGCGGAAAATCGCTTGCAGTTACTTCATAATTTCCTTCACCTTCAGCTAGCTGGTTTTTGGTCCGCCAGTCTACCCCGGCCAAACTGTGGCATGAGGCGCAGGCAACTTTGTTATCTGATCCGACCTGGGTATCCCAGAAAAAAGCCTTCCCTAATTTTTCAAGTGCGTATTGATCTTTAACGACCAACTCGCTCACAGTGCCTAATGTATTGAACTGGCGATCCACTACGCGCGGTTCAGGCAATAACGATGGATCCAATATGTATTCCAGTGCCTCGAAACGAAGGTGGTCGATGAAGTTACCTGTCAAGGTACCTTCAGGGTGAGACTCCTCATGAGAGGTCAAGACTACCGGGGCACACATATTGCCATTTTCAAGTGCTATCAGCATGGCATTAGAAAATGGGAGGTTATACTGAATCAAGCTAAATGATGGTGTAGGCTCAAGAGGCCCTACATTGACATCAGGAATTTGTGGTGGAATATCCAGCCCTATTACCACTTCGCCAAGCAATTGATTTGGTGGCAGCGATAAGAACACATCACCAGTAGAACAGTTCGTCAGCTCTATTGAGGAAACATCACTCGCAGACGTGATGCCGCCAATTATAACTTCGACGTCAACTCTATCCCCAAAGACAGCTAATCCTGCTTCACCACCAACAGGAATGCCATTTTCATCGGTAAGCTCGATTCCGTGTACCAGCTCAAGCAATGCATTAAACTCGTGCTCAGGCTCTGCTTCTTCGCCAGTTCCCCCAGAACGTCTAATTGCCAGTCGATCTCCGTCAAGATCGCGAGCATGAATACGTTTTAATAAATCAATTTCCGCCCTTTGGCTTTGGAATAAATCACGTTCCTGATCTCTTAAATTAGCCAGCAACTCACGATCAACAGGTCTCGTTCGCCTAACCTGCCTTTGCTCCTGTCTAATACTCCTCCGCTCAGTCTGATGCTGCTCCAAAAGTGCTCGGTATTCTAATCCTTGCTCTTCCAGCGTTTTCTGCATTTCTTGCTCTAAATTTGCACTAGCTATAGAGCTTGCGAAAGATAGAGCTATAAAAAATGGCAACGCTGCTAGCTTTGTAAATTGCCTTGATTTAATCCGCATAGTAATAATCCTGTAAATTAGTCAAATAAGTTGACTAAAAAGTTTCTAATCAATGTTTATTTTTGTAGGGATGAAATCATTTCTGTGAATGAGCAACATTCTCCCTTATCCAAAAATCTAGACCTACAGAAAGGAATGCGCGATCAGGTAAATTAATGGGAAATATATAAAATAAAAGAGAAATAAGAAATTAGGCTAGTAATATATGATTAATTCAAGGAGAAGTTAAATCATACTAAATTACATCTTGAAATTTAAATTTGACAAGATAGTTAGACAAAATAATCAATTTTAACTATCAAAAAAATGAATAAGATTTCCATATGATAAAACAGCACACAATAACCATAATTTAATAGTGGTTAAATAGCATTCTCAAAGCACTTCAATAAGCCTTAATTACTCTATTGAGTAAGAACTCATTCATGATTTCATCATTTTTTACTAGTTAGTATTAGCTTCAAGCAATATAGGCTGATTTTACATACATCATAGTTTATATGTCTCAGTTATAAGATTACACTCTTAACCTTGAAAATATTCTAATAAACAAGAAAACTAAAAAACTCCACCAATACGTCAACCTTAAGGAAACACAATAAAAATCAAAAAGTTAAATCCAAAAAAACATGAATCCCCATTAACCGATGACGACAAGAAATTTAGTAACCATATAAAAAGTGTGACTTATTTGTATCAGTAATAATACTAAGCCATGACAATGAAGTGCCCTAGCGAACAACCAATACTATTCACCAGGGCAATAACCAAACCCAACACATTGCTACAAGTTATGTTTTAGTAATATTCAATGTGATTTAATCTACATACCCCGTAGTACTTCAGTATTAATCTTCAGCAGTACAAATAAGATCTATAATTCAACACCTCTTTCAATACTTATGCGCCATCATGCGCATGATGGGTGAAATTGAACACAATGATAGTTAATTTAAAATGATGTGAAATGTGTACTTGGCTTACTTACAACTCTAAATTTCTAATTAGCAATAGAGGGTAAATATCAATTTTCCACGAGTGAATTCACTATTTATTATTTATATCATCAACTTAACAATAATGTGTGTTATATATTCCCCGAAACACCACTCCTTAGATTATTTCTGTATTTTCTCACCTACCGTTGCATCACCCCATCGAATATAGGAATCTAGGGATATCAATACTGTCGAATGGAAACTCAAAAGCTATGAGCGGAATCAATTGGCGAGGTGTCGATCTCAACCTGTTACTGACATTCGAAGCCATCATGGTCTGCCGAAGTGTTTCTGGTGCTTCAGAGCGGCTCCACCTTGGCCAGCCTGCCACCAGCTATAACCTCAAGCGACTTCGCACCCTGCTTGACGATCCATTGTTTGAGCGCCAGGGCAATATCATGGTGCCAACCAGCCGTGCGCTGGAGCTTGCTCCGAAGATCGATACGGTGATCAACATAATCCGCGATGATATCCTTCAGCCTGTTGCCTTCGAACCCAAAGACTTTAGCGACAAGATTGTGATTGGCCTGACCGACTATGCCGAGCAGGTATTTGGTCCCGCTTTGTTCGACAGCCTGATCAGCGCGGCTCCTAACTGCCAAATCCTGTTCCAGGCAGTAGATTCTGCCAACTGCGAGCAGGCGCTGGACAGCGGTGAGGTTGATTTGGCTATCGGGGTATTCAAGCAACAACCCGACCATCTCTGCCGCACCTTCCTCTACCGTGAGCGCCATGTCTGCCTGTTCGACAACACGATATTAAAAACAAAATTGCCCATTTCTTTAGATGCTTACCTTGCAACCCCGCAGGTTGTTGTATCTGCCAACAAGGCCCTTTCCAGCCCGGTAGACAACACCTTAAGCGAGATGGGTACTCAGCGCCGGGTGGTTCTTGGCTCAACGCGCTTTTTAACCCTGCGTCACCTTATCTCAGGCCGCCGCCTGCTCTGTGTGATGGCTGAAATGGTCGGCCGCTCCGAGCTCTTTAGTGATGATATCACCCTCTGCGAGCCGCCGATTTCAATCCCGGACTTTGATATCGACATGATGAGTCGTCAACGCGACAGTCAGCACCCGAGAATGCAATGGCTAAGCGAGCAGGTAAAAACGGTAATTCAGGACGAGGTAGAAAAGATCCGAAGGAAGCAATAAACCACAACTTACAGCAGATATCTGAAGCAAAGCCCTCAGTGAAGAGGGCCCTGGGTTATCTTGGGGTTAATATGCCTGCTAGACAAAGATATTGGCCAGCACGAAGCCGAACGGTACCGCAGCCACAATTCCCAGCATACCCGGCAGGAAGAACGGATGGTTGACGATATACGAACCATTCCACTTATTGCTAAGGAAAGAGCCGGTGTCATCGGTGGCAATCGCGAAGGCTGTCGTCGGGTAGATGTTGGTCATGTACAGGGCGCTTACTGCCACAAAACTTGCCAGAATAGTACCGGGATCGACGTTCAGTGACGCTGCAATCGGTACCAGCAGGGCACTAGTCGCTCCCTGGCTGAACAGCAGTGCCGATGTGCCAAAGAACACAACAGCCAGCAACGCAGGGTATTCACTCAATACATCACCGGCGATCGTTTTGATCTCAGGAATATGTACACCAATAATGGTCGAGCTCAGCCACACGATACCGAGGATCACTATCAGGCTTTCCGCCCCATCGGCAAAAATCGGAGCTTTCTTGATAGAGGTCAGCTGAACCTTGCACACCATTGCCATGATAAAGCTAGTCAGTAACATCACGATCACGATGATATCTCGCGATCCTAAATCATGACCAAGCAGCGGCTTGAACAGCAGCAAAGCAACAATGAACATCACACCGCCGAGGAACAGCCATACCGAACGCTTGGCTTCAATGCTAGGTTCAATCTGCTTCTGCTCTTCTGGCGTGAAATTCACCAGCCCTTTGGCAACACGTTCCTTGAAAATCGGATCATTTTTCAGCTCACAGCCTTGACGGCTAGCGATAAACGACGCCACAACCACACCGAACAGGGCCGACGGCATAATCACGCTCAGCGCGGTGCCAAAACTCACCCCCATTTGCTCGACGACGACATACATTGCCGCAGTCGCTGCCGAGATTGGTGATGCCGTGATGGCGATCTGCGAGGCCACAACGGCCGAGCTCAGAGGCTGGCTCGGACGCACGCCGTTTTCCTTGGCCACCTGCTGGATAACATTCAGTACAGACATCGCGGTATAGCCAGTCCCGGCCAGCGTTGTCAGCACAAACGTCGTGGCCGGGGCCAGAATATTGATGTACTTAGGGTGATTACGCAGCATTTTCTCGGCACAGTTGACCATGTAGCTCATACCACCGGCTTGCTGCATCACTGACAATGCCAGGATCACCGACATAATGATCAGAATAACTGACACCGGAATACTACCCGGCGGCAGGCCAAGGCCAAAGACGGCGATAGCCATCCCGAGACCACCAGCCAGACCGACACCGATCCCGCCGAGGCGGGCGGCCAGTATAATGGCCCCTAACAACAGACACGTTTGGATAAAAATCATTGGAAACCTCCTCTCCCGTTATTGATTCGGGAGTTACTGTTATGAATTCAGCAGGTGCTTGAGCTCGGCAAAGGTAACTGTCTCAAAGTGAGTCAGCGCCCCCAGCCATCCCCGGCACTTGTGCTCGCCCACCTTTGGCAAGACGCAAGCAGTAAATTTCTTCTCGATTTCCGCCTGAGACAGCGGCTTTTCCGGATTTCCCTTGGCAAGATCATTGCAAATGCTCACCGTTTCTCCGTCAGCCAGATACACCCGGATCTTGACTGGCGCTGTTCCGAGGAAGCCCAACTTTTCAAGTTCGGGATCAACCCGCATCCGGATCTTTGGCATCAAAGCCTGTACACGGGGATCATTCACCGCCTCGTCGGTAAATTCTGTCAACCCGACAGCGCCATGGATTAATCTGGCAGCCAGGGCATACTGCATCGAGAACTTAGCCTCAATGGCATTGTGCGGATGGTTGCAGACCAGCTCCCGCGGCCCAAGCAGGCTGGCACCAACCTGGATATATTCGATCTCTTCAGCCTTCAGGGGGATGCCACCACGCGCTCTTTCAATCAGCAAGGCATCCCAGCAATCAATGGCAGGATGACTGCCGCTGCAACAGGGGTACTGTTTGAATACCAAGCCGTTTTCCAGCAAGTCCCACTTACTGCCAAGCGTCACCTCGGCACCGTCAAGTTCAGTGATCCCGGTAAAGCACTGGGCAAAACCATCAGCGGCCTCGATAACATCAGGCTGGCCGGTGACCCCCAGCATTGCCAGCTCAACCGCATTGACCCCGTTGAACGCAGCCAGTCCGGCATGCATTGCCTTGGTCTGGCTCCCAAAATTGCCCCGCACGCCAGACGCCGACGATGCCGCAATTGCCAACG
>NZ_JAKRFQ010000156.1 GCF_022347985.1 Photobacterium sp. OFAV2-7 | reverse complement strand
TCCTGTTTGCTGTAGTAGCCGCCATAGCGCTGGCTGATGTTGGTGTACTGGGGCTGGATAACCTCGTTCGGTCCTCGCCAGGCTCCGATTCGAGTCAGCTCCGGGTAGGCATCGATTTCAATCCGCCAGCCTTCGTCATCTGTCAGATGCCAATGGAAAGTATTGAATTTATAGCGAGCCAGATGATCGATCAGGTGCTTGAGCCGCTTGATTGGGTGAAATTGCCGGGCGCAGTCCAGCATCATGCCACGGTACGGATAGTTGGGTTTGTCCTGAACCTCCACCATCGGGATCATGTACGATGCATGGGCCTGGTGGGTGGGGCTTGGCGGGATCAGCTGAAGCAGGGTAGCCGTTGCATGGGCAAAGCCGCTGTCCGATCCGGCCTGAAGCCAGATATGATCGGGCTCGACCAGCAGGCAGTAGGCGCCTTCGGCTAAATCCTCATGAAGCTGATAGCTGATATTGCCCGTCTGGCAAACAGGGATATCCTCATGGAGTAACTGGCCCAGTTCGGCCTGAAGCCAGCGCGAGCTGCCGCGCGCCTTGTCTGTCGGCGGCGTAATTGCCGCGCCTGACTTCAGCATAAATTTGCCCGGCAGTCTGATCATCGATTCCGGCTGCGGGATCAGGTTGATTGGCTTGGCTGCGGGAAGCGGAAGCGGTAAGGGTTCGGTGGCTGGCTGATCAAGGTTGATCGTGGTTATTTTAACCGGTACCGGCTTGATGAAACTGCCTTCAGGTGAGGTGTTCAAGAAGGCATCGACAATCCCTTCATCGTACATTGTGAAGGGCTTGGTATTGACGGTGAATTCAGTATAAAAATGGGAGTTAGGGCTTAATGACGCCGAGTTTCCCGGCATCAGAATGCAGTAGCTACCCAGTTGCTTGAGTTGGCCGTTTGAAAGCGTTTCTGCCAGGATCCAGCGGCAGAAAGTGAAATGCAGCGCCCAGTTGTTCTGTGCCTGATCACTCAGATTGTGCAAGGTAAGGGCAAAACGAGACTGCTGCTCATTCTTGCTTATCACGGTCAAATCGAGACGGTAACTCATAGTAGCCTCTTAAAGTGGGTAAAGGTTGTGACAACCTTTTGCCATCGCAATAGCCCCGTCCATGGCATCTCCCTGAGGAAGTGCCAGCCGGGTTTTAAACGGAGGTGCCAGCCAAGGCTGGATATGCTCGCCGATGCTGCCCATCAGGCAGACCTGCTCGGCGCCGCGCCTGAACAGTGCCGACAGCAGCATTTCAACATCCGCTGCCGTCTGCTTGAGCATCTCGATTGCCAGGCTGTCGCCTTCGGCGGCATGGGCAAAAATAGCGGGTGAGAACTGGCCATAGTCACAAGGGCGGGCCGTTTTGGACCAGCTGACAACGGCATCGATATCGTTGTCGAAATGCTTCATGACATGCTGGGCCAGTGGCGTGTGAGGAACGATATCGTCGATACTGAGCAGGACCTGCTGGATCAGGCGAAGCCCCATAACGGCACCGCCGCCGTGATCGGAAATAGGGAACTCGCGACCGCCGATAACCTGCTGCTGGCTATCTTTAAGCAATATCCCGCACGAACCGGTACCGGCTATCAGGATTGCGCCTTCTTCACCTTTCCAGGCCCCAAGACATGCCCCGTAGGCATCGGTATTTAACGTGACGGCACCATAGGGATGGGGAAGTGCCATGAATTCATACCAGGATTCTTTTTGCTCGGCACCGGCCAGAGCCAGGCCAACGGACATACTGCCGAAGTCGGCCTCGGTGAGATTTGCCAAAGAGGCCGCGGTGGCAATGGCATCCTGAATCGATGCCATGGCGACACTTCCGCCCAGCATGATATTGGCACTGCCGGTCTTGGCTTCGCCAAGACAGTTTCCTTCCTGGTCGCAGATCCGGGCCCGGCAGGAAGTGCCGCCCCCGTCTACGCCGACGTAATATTTGATTGAGCTAGCCAAGTTGTCGTTCCTTATATTGAGTTGTTATTGCAAGCAAATACCAGCCACCATGCGGGATCCACTGCTCTCCCCAACGCCAGTTTTGCAGCATGTCGTCTTTGTACGGATTCGGTTTAAAGGCGATGTCCTGTTCGTTGTCGAAGCCGGAAGTGATACCGTTGCAAACCCCGCCCTTGGCGTTGCTGAACCCCAGTTCTGGCAGGTAATCAGGATTGTTGCGGCCATGGCCGTCCAGCATCGACATATCGAAGGGGTTGAGCCCCAGCAGCCAGTCTGTGAGTTTTTGTGCATAGACTCTGAGCTCTGATTTCAGGTTGTTGTCGAGTGGGTAGGCTTGTGCCATATAGGCCATGGAGACCAGCGAACCCAGGCGGGCATTCTCCCCCTGCCACCAGTAGCCGCTTTCGTTGTGGTGGGGAATGAAGAAGCTACTGTGCTTTTCGCCGTCAACGGGTTTGACATACTGGCGTGGATAACCGAACGGATTGGTGACTTCCCGGGTGATGTTCAGCTCGAATTGCAGCGCGTTGCTCAATATCTGAGTGAGGTCCACACGTTGCGTTTCGTCTGTTTCTACTGTCAGGTACTGCATCAGGCTGATAGCCGGCAGACCTGCTTCCGCTGCATGGTAGTAGGGGCGGCTGCCGTCATGGTTTGCCGACCAGAAATACTGCTGGGCCTGATCAGACATCTGCCGGGCTGCCAGCTTCCTGGCCCAGCGCCTGCCTTCTTCAAGGTAGCGGTTGTTGCCGGTGGCGTTGAACAACTCGACCGCTGCCAGCAATGCACAGTACTCGTCGATGATGTTCTCGGTGCCGTCATTGAGGTACTGGGTGTTCATCTCAACCAGGTGCCAGTAGCCTTTTTCGGCAGCCTGCAAATAGGCTTCGCTCTGGGTTTTGTCGTTCCACCCTAGTTGGGTAACTTGCGTCGACGTCAACCAACGTGAAGCGGCGGCCAGAGCGGCAACGGTGATCCCTCCGCCCTGACGGAATGCAGCCTGATAATCATCCGACTTGATGCCGTCCTGTGTAGCGTATGCACAGACTTCCCTCTGCGCCGTGTCCTTGCTCCACTTGTCGAACACCGTCATATAGAAATAACCCCGAGGGTGTTGCATCCGCTGCAGGAAATCAGCCCCGAGAAATGCCTCCTCCAGCAGGCGAATTCGGGTGATGTCGGCTATATCTTCCTCGCCCTTCAGCAGCTCAAAGGCTTTGAACATATTCCAGACAACCATCGGGGTCTGCTGCGGGTTCAGGTAGTTGCTATAAGACAGGTGGCTGAGGTATTTGCTGACATCACCCGAGGCGTCATACCAGCCTCCGTGAACATCAGCGGTGTCTTTGCTGCCAAGTACCGGTGCATGCTGGTCGGCACGGTCAAACACACCGCTGCAGCGCTGGGACTTGAAGTAGTGCAACACATCGCTGAAGGTGCGCTGCATCAGCAGCCCCTCGGCGATGGTAAAGGGTTCGGAAAGGTGCTCGCCAATCTGGATGCGAAACTCCCCGCATCCAGTGAAGACGGAAAAGTCAACCAAATAGGTATAGCCGGTGTGCCACTGGGCGACTGGACCACAGGCTTTAAGTGGCAGCTGCATAATAGGTTGGGCATCTTGGCAGCGAATAATCTCTGCATGGGGTGCCGGCAAACCGGGTTCCGCCAGCAGGATAGCCTGCTTGGCACCAAAACGCTCATAGCCAAGGTGGTTCGTTAACAGCTGCATTTATCCTCCAATTAGTTTTCGTATAGGTAACAACGTACGAAATGGTTTTCTGATAGCTGGGTTACGGCCGGAAGCTGTTCGCGGCACTTGTTGGTTGCATGGGTACAGCGGCCGGCAAACGGGCAGCCCAGGCTGTCCGGTGTCCAGAGCGGGATCTCGCCCTTATTGCCCTTGAGTTTCTCGTGGATGGACTTGCTTGGATCCGGCACCGCTGAGACCAGCAACTGGGTATATGGGTGCTGGGGATCATGAATGATTTCCTCGGTATCGCCCCATTCCACCATGTGGCCGACATACATCACGGCCAGATCCTCGGCAATATAGCGGGCGGTCGCGATATCATGGGTGATATACAGTAGGGCCATCTCGCGCTCGAACTTCATCTCTTCCATCAGGTTGAGAACACCGGCACGAATCGAAACGTCCAGCATCGAGGTCGGTTCATCAGCCAGGACAACCTCGGCACCGACGGCAATGTTGCGGGCCAGGTTGACGCGTTGGCGTTGGCCACCGGAAAGCTGGTGGGGGAACTTGGCAGCCGTTTCTTTGGGCGGGATCAGACCCACCTGTTCAAGCAGGCTGTAGACTTTCTCTTCCAGCTCCTTCTTATTGCCTGAGGTAACCTTCTTGTGGATCAGCAACGGACGGGCGATGTGGTGGAAAATCGTATGGGTCGGGTTCAGGGAGCCGAACGGGTCTTGCCATACCATCTGGACACCCTGGCGATACTCCATGAGTTCGCTGTGCTTGTTAATGTCGGCAATATCCCGACCGTAGTACTCGATGTGTCCGCCGGTTGGCGGATACATCTTGGCGATCATTTTAGCCGTGGTGGATTTGCCCGAGCCTGATTCGCCGACAACGGATAGGCCGCGGCTCTTGTACATTTTGAAAGATACGTCGTTGATGGCGCGCATCTTGGATTTGGTTAATGAGTTACTGTTAACTTCAAAATCCTTGATCAGGTTTTTGCCTTCAATAATTGGTTGTCCGACAGGTTTGCTCATATTGCCTCCTAATTGCTTCCTATTTTTTATTAACTGCTTTTATTGAATAGGTGGCAGTTTGAAAAACGACCGGGTTCAAGTTGACGTAGCTGGGTTGCTTTGCTGAAACAGGCATCATGGGCTTTGCTACAGCGCGCCTGGAAGCGACACCCCTGAGGCACTTCCAGCAGGTTCAATGGGTTGCCAGGAATACCGGTCAGGCGTGTTTTCGGACCTGTCAGCGGCGGGAAAGAGTTACCCAGTCCTTCTGTGTACGGGTGGAACGGCTGTTCAAGGATCTGCCGTGACGGGGCAACCTCGATCAGCTCGCCGGAGTACATGATCCCGATGCGGTCGGAGAATTCGACCATCAGCGAGATATCATGGGTGATGAACAGGATAGAAAAGCCAAATTCTTCCTTTAATGCGTAGATCTTTTGCAGGATCTCGCGCTGGACCACCACATCCAGAGCCGTGGTCGGTTCATCCATGATGATCATCTTCGGGTTCAGGGCCAGGGCAATCGCAATCACCAGGCGCTGACGCATACCGCCGGAAAACTGGTGCGGGTAGTCCTGCAAGCGGCTCGGATGAATATCAACAATCTCCAGTAACCCTTCGGCGCGGCGAACAGCTTGCTGTCGCGTCATGTTGGTATGGCGCATGATCACGTCGCAGAACTGCTCTTCCAGCGTCAGTACCGGGTTGAGTGCGTTCATCGCACTCTGGAACACCATTGACATTTGGCTCCAGCGGAAAGCTGAAATGTCGGCCTCGCTGTACTTGAGAATATCGCCATGACCGTCAAAGATAACCTCACCTCCGGTGATAAATGCTGGCGGCTTATGCAGGCGCATCAGCGAGAAGGCAACGGTGGACTTACCGCAGCCTGACTCACCGGCAAGGCCGAAGACCTCGCCTTTGCCGATATCAAAGCTGACATTGTTGACCGCACGGACGTCGCCGGCATCGGTGATGTAGTCGACACAAAGATTGCGAATGGAGATCTGTGGGTTAGTCATTACTTTTCTCCTCCCTGCAGGGCAGGCTGAGCGGTTTCTAGTGTCTCTTTTTGTTTTTCGGTGTTTTGCTTGGCCATGTTTTTCCAACGGCGCATGCCTTTGTGAGAACGTAGCTGCGGGTTGGCAATCTCATCGACGGCAAAGTTAAGCAGGGCCAGGCCGACAGCAATCAGGGTAAGCGCGATACATGGAACCAGGAGCTCCCACCAGGCACCGACAAGCATTGATGATGATGTCTGGACGTTGTACAGCATGTTGCCCCAGCTGATGGTGCCCGGGTCGCCAAGACCAAGGTATGACAGGGTTGCCTCAGTCATAATGGCCAGCATGACCGAGCCGATGAAGCTCGCGCCCACGATAGAGATCAGGTTAGGCAGGATCTCGACGAAGATGATGCGTATGGAGGATTCACCGAGTACCTCGGCGGCTTTAACAAATTCTTTTTCCCTGATAGATAATGTTTGTGCACGAACAACCCTTGCGCCCCATGCCCAGGCGGTGATCCCGATAACCAGGGTTATCGTGACGGGTCCGGCCTCTCCGATGAAAGCGGCGATAACAAACAGCAAGGGGAGCTGGGGAATAACCAGCATGATGTTCATGGCGGCAGAAAGAATGTCATCGACCCGACCGCCGAAGTAACCGGCAGACACCCCGACGAGCGTAGCCAGAAAACATACCATCAGGCCGGCACCGAAGCCGACGGCTAGCGATGTGCGTGCGCCGTAGACGACCTGTGACCAGACATCACGTCCCATGCGGGTGGTGCCCAGGACATGGTCCGCTTTTTTGGACATGCGTAGGGTACGGCGACTGTCGGCCAGATTCTCAGCAACCCAGCCGTCAGGATTGTTTTGCGCGGCCTTGACGACGAACGCTGGGTACTCATGCGGGTTACCCGTTTTCTTGTTCGGTACATGCTTGGTAATGAACGGGGCAAAGATTGCGGCCAAAATAAAGAGCATGATAATGGTTAACCCGGCCAGGGCTTTATGGTTACTGGAAAGTAACTTGATCAGACCTTTCATAATTATTTGCCTCCCTTGCGTAGGCGAGGGTCAAGTGCGACGATGAGGATGTCGGCCATGAAGTTAAAGAACAGCATAAACAGGGTCATAATGAGCAGCTGACCTTGAAGAACCTGGTAGTCACGCGCGTTGATGGCGTTTAGCAGTACCGTACCCAGGCCCGGATAGTTGAAGATCATTTCGATAATAAGCTGGCCGCCGATTGCCATACCCAGTGCCATCGACAGGGCGGTGACACTTGGCAGCATGGCATTACGTGCTGCGTATTTGAAAACGACGCGGTTTTCACTCAGGCCCTTACCTTTGGCCATGGTGATATAGTCTTCGTTGAGCAGGTTTATCATGTTGTTACGCATGTTGATCAGGAAGCCGCCAATCTGGATGATGGTGGCACAGAAAAGCGGCAGCACCGCGTGGTAGAGCACGTCCTTGATGAACTCCCAACTGGTCCAGTCTGGCGAAGTACCTGCGGTATAGGCATAGGTAGACGGGAACCAGCGCAGACCGATTGCGAAGGTGTAGAGCACGATCATCGCGACAACGACGGGTGGAACAGCCTGCACGACCATCATTCCCGGCGAAATGAAGGCGTCATATTTACTGCCGCGCTTCCAGGCTGCAAAAATACCCAGTGTCGAGCCAAGGCAGAAAGCGAGAATAACAGCGGTACCTGCCAAAAATAGTGACCAGCCTACGGCTCCGGCCATGACATCATTTACTGTCTGCGGGTAGGTCTGGATAGAGATACCCAGGTCCCAGGTCAAGATGCCTTTGAGGTAGACAAAGTACTGTTCGTAGATCGGGCCGTCGACAAAGCCCAATAGCTGTTTCATGGAGATC
>NZ_JAKRFQ010000155.1 GCF_022347985.1 Photobacterium sp. OFAV2-7 | reverse complement strand
AGCGAACAAAGAACGGTGTGTGGTTACTGTTACGATATACATTCGATTTAGCAAAAGGTGCTGCAATACCGTTATCAGACAAGAAGAGGACGATCGTATTATCACTGACGCCCTTTTCTTCGAGCACAGACATCATTTCACCGACCGTGTCATCCAGTCGCTTGACGGAACTAAAGTATTGCGACAACTCGACCCTGGTCTGAGGTAGGTCTGGCAGGAAGCTAGGCACCTGAACTTCATCCGGTTTATAAATTCGAGAAGGGCGTTGCCGTCCGTTTCGTTCATAGTTCGGTGAGTCGACAAAATACGGGCGGTGCGGATCGTGAGAATTGGCCATCATGAAAAAAGGTTTGTTTTCCGCTTTAGCCGAGTCGATAAAAGCCGACAAATGCTTCCTATACAGTTTCGGGCTTCGGCCGCTACCGACTTCTTCTTTGTCCTTGTTGAGGTCCCAGACATAGTCGTCGACATATTTAGGGGTGGAGTGGTTAACCTTACCCAGGATACCGACGGTATATCCGTTGTCTTTTAGATCTTCTGCCAGTGTCGGGATTTGTTGTGTCGTCGGGTAGAAACCAACGATACCACTGTTTTGTACATAGCGGCCTGTTGCGATAACGCCGCGAGAAGGTTCACTCACCGAAACTGTCACAAAGGCATTCTTAAAACGGATCCCCTGGCTGGCCAGGCGGTCCAGGTTAGGAGAAATTTCTGGTACGGTTGATCCTGTAACACCGAGTGAGCCGTAATCCATATCATCTGCAGTGATCAATAAGATGTTAGGTGCAGTTGGCTCTTTTGGGGTCGGTTGACTTGCTATAGCGGGTTGCGAAGCGGCAGAAAACA
Source organism: Photobacterium sp. OFAV2-7 (assembly GCF_022347985.1). Lineage (GTDB taxonomy): Bacteria > Pseudomonadota > Gammaproteobacteria > Enterobacterales > Vibrionaceae > Photobacterium. The sequence continues at coordinate 6,733 of NZ_JAKRFQ010000155.1, read as the reverse complement.
GCATTAGCATCGCTGTTGTTAAGTATGTTTTTTTCATAATAGCCTTCTTTTTCATAAATCCTTCTGTTCTTAGGTGGAGCAGGCACATACGTGTTGGCGCTGTTATTGGCATATAGAAATGAGCTTTTTAAAGACCCCCGGCTCGGACGTATTCAGTCGATCAAGCTAGCAATAATTCAAGCTAGTTATGTTGCCAAGCATCAATATAAACGTTTCTATAGTGGTTGTCATGTGACATCAGTAACAAATGTATCAGTTGTCACAAATCTGGAAATAACTTGAGTATTCAACCACAAAAACTTCGAAAAATGAGCGATAAATCATAAAAAACAGTTAAGATTTCTGATGGATGTCATATTTACGACATAAAATGATCTGTCTTCAATAACGTTGATTGACGTGTTTTTTCGAAACGTTTATATTGTGATTTATAGAATGTCGCGTGGCTTCATTCTAGTGTGAATCATCAAAATTGAGTGCTTATAGAGGCTATGGTGCAGTGGTTTCTACAAGATCGGATTTCTACGGTGAAGTGTTCATCCCGTGTTCTGGAACACGGATGATTAAGTTGAAGTGCATGTTTTATCTTCGACAGGTACTTAGCCGGTAGTTTAATTTTGAAATGCAAGCAAGGATAATATGAAAATATCACGCTCTACGTTAGCTAAGGGAATAGGGGCACTGCTGACTGCTAGCTCCCTTACCGCTCATGCAGCTCCGGTGACTGAGCAACCTAATATCTTATTTATTTTTTCTGATGACCACTCAACAAATGCAATCAGCGCATATGGTGGGGATCTGGTAAAAACACCTAACATTGATCGTATTGCCAGAGAAGGTGCTGTCTTTGAAAATGCATTTGTCGGTAACTCCATCTGCCAGCCAAGCCGTGCCTCGATTATTACTGGTAAGCATTCACATCTGAATGGTGTTATTGATAATTCCTCCCGTTGGAATCCAAATCAAACTATCTATCCGAAGTTGATGGAAAACGCTGGTTACCAAACTGCATTGATTGGTAAGTGGCACATGCACCCGACGCCGGTACATGAATTTGGCTATTCCAATGTGCTTAACGGTGCCGGTGGTCAGGGTACTTACTATCAGCCTGAGTTCATTGATAATTATGGCAAAATCACCACAGTTGAAGGTTACTCGACAGATATCATTACCGATCAGTCTATCAAGTGGCTAGAGCAAAACCGCGATGCCGACAAGCCTTTCCTTTTGCAAGTACAGTTTAAGTCTCCGCATACGCCGCGCCGACCACCACTTCGCAACCTGGAACTGTTCAAGGACACCAAGTTCCCGGTTCCGGCAACGCTGTTTGATGACTATAGCACGCGTGGCAAGCATGCCAGCGAAGCCTGGATGGAGCTATATGGTATGACGGCGGAAGGGATTAATGCCTTCCCACCGGCACCAACGACACCAGAGAAGAAGAAAATTCGTGAGGAATGGCTGGCAAGCATGAGTCAACCAGAGCGAGCGGCCTTCGATAAATGGATGGCACGTCTGACGGACGAGCAGCGTGTTGCTTTCCATACCGCTTATGATGACATCAACGTGGAGTACTGGAAGAAAGTTCAGACACCAGAGTACAAGATGCGTTATGGCTATGTACCGCCTGCAGAGAAAAAGGCGCGTACAGAGTACAACTACCAACGTTTCATGAAGGAATATGCCGCCGCTGCGGTAACGGTTGATGAAAATATCGGCCGTATTCTGGACTGGCTGGATAAGAATGATTTAGCTGATAACACCATCGTTGTGTATAGCTCGGATCAGAGCTTCTACATTGGTGAACACGGTTGGGCCGAGAAGCGCTACATGTACGAAGAAGGGATGAAAATGCCTTTCGTTATTCGTTGGCCAGGCGTGATCCCCGAGCACTCGAAGCCACAGGCCATGATCCAGAATATCGATTTCGCACCAACCTTCCTGTCTGCTGTCGGTGTTGATGTACCAGGTGAAATGCAGGGTAAATCGTTCTTAAACGTGCTGAAAGGAAAGCAGAGTGATGCCGAGTGGCAAAGCGAGCGTCCGTACGTGTATTACCACTATTACATGGAAGGTGCCCACAATGTACCTCGTCATGATGGTGTGCGAAGCGATCGTTACAAGCTAATTAACTTCTATTCCGAAAATGGCGGTAAGGGGATCTACGAACTGTATGATCTGAAAGTCGATCCGAATGAAGTGAACAACGTGTTTGACGATCCTAAGTACAAGAAGACGCGTGACACAATGATTGCCGAGCTGGTTAAAGCCCGTCAAGAATACGAAGTGCCAGAGGATGTTTACGAAGCGCCGTATCCATTCATGACAGCGCAAGAAAGAAAATCTCTAGGTTTTTAATAACCGATAAGCTCACAGGCATCCCTTAATGGATGCCTGTGACATTGAGGGCTCGCCAATATTTGCGTGCATGACGAAAAAGACGGAGCTCCACAGCCATCGCTACCTGATCGACTGTAATTATTTAAAAAAGCAGGATAACATGAAAATTAACCGCTCGACTTTGTCGAAGGGCATAGGGGTACTCTTAGCTGCCGGCACCATTTCGGCGCAGGCCGCAGCAGCGACTTCCGATCAGCCTAACATTTTATTTATTTTTTCCGATGACCACTCTACACAGGCTATCAGCGCTTACAATGACCAATTTGTAAGCACACCGAACATTGATCGCATCGCCAATGAAGGCGCGCTATTACGTAATACCTTTGTTGGCAACTCAATTTGTCAGCCGAGCCGTGCCTCCATTCTGACGGGTAAGCACTCGCACATGAACGGCGTAATTGACAATACATCTCGCTGGAATCCGGATCAGACCATTTATCCGCACCTGTTGGAAGATGCCGGTTACCAAACTGCACTGATTGGTAAATGGCACATGCGCCCGACACCGACGGATGAATTTGGCTATTCCAATGTTCTGGGTGGACACGGTGGTCAAGGTACTTATTACCAACCGGAGTTTATTGATAATAAAGGTAATGTCACAACGGTTGAAGGCTATTCAGCTGATGTGATCGCCGATCAGTCACTTGAATGGCTTGAGAAGAAGCGTGATGCCGATAAGCCATTTTTGCTAAAGGTACAGTTTAAAGCGCCGCATACCCCACGTCGTCCGCCATTGCGACATCTGGAACTGTTCAAGGATAAGATATTCCCGTTACCTGACACCTTGTTCGACGATTACAACACTCGCGGTGAACACGCAGACAAAGCCTGGATGAAGTTATATGGCATGTCGGGTGAGGGGATCAATGCCTTCCCGCCAGCACCGACGACACCAGAACGTAAGCAAATCCGCGAAGACTGGCTCAATAGCCTGAGCAAGCAGAAGCGCAAAGCATTTGACAGTTGGATGTCACGTATGACCGATGAGCAGATTGCTGCATGGCATGCCGCTTATGATGACATTAACGTTGATTACTGGAAGAAGATTCAGAAGCCGCCATATAAGGTACGCTACGGTAAAGTGCCTGAAAACGAGAAGAAAATTCGTGCCGAGTATATCTACCAGCGCTTCATGCGGGATTACATGGCTTCGGTCACTGCCGTTGATGAAAACGTCGGTCGCTTGCTGAACTGGCTGGATGAAAACAACATGGCAGAGAATACCATCGTTGTTTACAGCTCAGATCAGAGCTTCTTTATCGGCGAGCATGGTTGGGCTGAAAAACGCTATATGTACGAGCCGGGTATGACAATGCCGTTCGTGATCCGCTGGCCTGGCAAAATTCCGGCGCATTCTCAGCCTGAGGCGATGGTTCAGAATATTGATTTTGGACCGACATTCCTGGCAGCAGCCGGAGTTAAGACGCCAGAAGAAATGCAGGGTAAATCATTTATGGATGTCCTGACTGGCAAGGAATCCGATGCCCAATGGCAGAAAGAGCGTCCGACGGTTTACTATCACTACTACATGGAAGGTGGTCACAATGTTCCTCGCCATGACGGTGTTCGAAGCGACCGCTACAAGCTGATTGATTTCTACTCTCAAAATAAAGGCAAGGGCTGGTTTGAGATGTACGATCTAAAAGCGGATCCGAATGAAGTGAATAACGTTTATGAGGATCCGAAATACAAGAAGGTGCGTGAGTACATGACGACTGAGCTGAAAAAAGCGCGTTATGAGTACAAGGTTCCTGAAGACGTATTTGAAGCGCCATATCCATATATGACCCGGAAAGAAAGAAGATCACTCGGCTACTAGTAGAGCATGTCACTAGGTATCCATATATTGGATACCTAGGGCAATACTTATAACCTGAGAGATAATTATCGCCCGGTACTTCAAAAAAATAAGGTTAATGTATCCTTATCTTTGCATGTGGTACCGAGGCGTTCTTTGCAGTTTTTATGTGTAAATTTGTATTTAAAATATGGCTGATAATATCTGGTCTTTCTTATAGCCTAATAATTAATGCCGAAGAAATAGAAAAAGCGCCACCATTAGTAACAGAGATAGAGTTCGGTTATCAAGCATACTCCGGAAACTCAGATTCCAATTCTCTTAATGCCAGAATTGGTGCTGAGTATAAACGCGGAAGATACCGCTCAAAGGGAGAGTTAAAATACTTCATGGTATATAAAGATGGAGTAGAAGATAAAAGGCAGTCAATCATTGATGCCCAGACAGACTATAAAATAGGGGCCAAGAATTATACCTACGGAAGTTATAAACGAGTAGACTCTAAGTACAGTGCGTATTTTAAGAACTGTACATTATCAGCCGGACTGGGTTACCAGTTCGCTTATACCAAAGATTTTGTATTTGAGCTTGAAGGAGGCCCAGGCTACCGTTATCAGAAGCCAAATACGGATAAGATAGGCAAAAAAGACATCATTTTTCCCGAAACCGTGGAAGAGATGATTGTCAGGGGAAAAGTGAAGACATCATGGCAGGTACTGCCTAATTTAGCCTTGTCCGCTGATGTGACGGTTGTATCCGGTAAGAGCAATACTCAAATGGATACGGATCTCAGTGCGATTAATAATATTTCAGAAAGTATTGCCTTAAAGCTCTCCCATAATAGTCAGTATTATAATCGGGTTCCTGAGGGATTAAGTCAGAGAGATAGCATATTCTCTGCGAACTTACTCTTTGTTTTTTAGCTTTTTGTTTCAGCCCGCTTGGGGATGATCATTATTCGATAATAGTTCTCAGCTGGGGCAATACCATTTATTCAGTAAAGTAAGACAGTAAATTTTATATAAAGAATTCATTTATTTCTTTGGACTAATTATGAAACTCAATTGGAAACGTTGTTTATTGATGTTTAGCATATCTGTAAGTTTACCGGCTATGGCACAAGGTACGTTTAGTGATCTTGTTAAGGTTGAAAAGTCAGCACCAGCGTCTGTAGTGCATTGGAATGATAACAAGGCAGAGATGGATAGTTTTATCAGCGATTTGATATCTCGCATGACGTTAAAGGAAAAAATTGGTCAGTTGGATCTGCAAACCGGACGGATGGCAACGACTGGTTCTGTGCTCAATGATGATTATATGACCCAGCTTCGGGAAGGCCGGGTCGGCGCTATCTTTAATGCCTATGGTGCCGAGATAACCCATGAACTGCAGAAGATTGCCGTCGAAGAAACTCGATTGGGGATCCCTTTGCTTATCGGTCTGGATGTGATTCACGGCCACAAAACCATTTTTCCTCAGTCTATTGGTGAAGCGGCTTCCTGGGATGTAGAGCTGGTTAAAAACAATGCCCGTGTATCGGCACGTGAAGCCGCAGCCGAAGGCATTAACTGGACGTTTGCGCCGATGGCGGATATCGCCAGGGATCCGCGCTGGGGAAGGATTTCTGAAAGTGCGGGTGAAGATGCGTACTTAGGCAGTGCCATGGCTGTTGCCCGGGTCGAAGGCTTTCAGGGCTATGACCTGAGTAAGCACGATACGATCATGGCGACGGCCAAGCACTTCGTGGGTTACGGCCTGGCTCAGGGTGGCCGGGATTACAATACCACCGACGTTTCCGAGTATGAGTTGTGGACGACGCAGCTACCAGCCTTTAAGGCAATGGTTGATGCGGGTGTCGCGACATTCATGACAGCGTTCAACGATCTAAACGGTGTCCCGGCGACGGCTAACAAGAAGCTGCTCACTGATATCTTGCATAAGCAGTGGGGTTTCGAAGGTTTCGTTGTCACAGACTATACCGCGATTAACGAGTTGGTGCCGCATGGCTTTGCCCGTGACGATAAGCACGCTGCTGAACTGGCGTTTAATGCCGGTGCCGACATGGATATGGTCGGCCGGGTTTATCTGAACCATATGGAAGAGCTGGTCAAGGAAGGCAAAGTGGACATGGCAAGAATTGATGATGCCGTCCGCCGGATCCTTGAAATGAAATGGCGCTTGGGCCTGTTTGAAGACCCGTACCGCTACTCGGATCCGCAGCGTGCCGAGAAGGAGATCTTAAGCCGGGAAAACCTGGCACTGGCGCGTGATGCGGCAAGGCGATCGTTTGTCTTGTTGAAGAATGACAATCATGTGCTTCCTCTTAAGGAAGATAAGATCGAATCCATTGCCCTGATCGGTCCGCTGGCTGATAGCAAGCGGGATACTATCGGTAACTGGGTGATCGCCGGCGACGGCCAAAATCAGCCTGTTACGGTTCTGGAAGGACTGAAAGCCCGTCTCGGCAACAAAGTTGAAATCAACTATGCCAAAGGGGCAACGACAGCCTATCTGGTTGATGAAGACACCATC